>CAZOVK010000004.1:0-65143 GCA_964583165.1 uncultured Defluviitaleaceae bacterium
TTTAACGAAAGTTATATACTGACCGGAAACCCATTCACCGAACTTATACTGGCCTGTGCCGATAAGGTAAGGCTCTTTGTCGCCACGGTCATAGGCTGCCTTAGACTGGATGCCGACGTTGATGCTGGCGAGATTTACAAGGAATTCGTTGTTATAGCTGTCAAGATTTAAGCGAACGGTGTAGTCGTCGATTACATCAACGGACACAAGCCCTGCCATGCTGCTTGAAGATGTGGAATCAAGGCATTTTTCATACGTGAACTTCACGTCAGCCGCCGTCATGGGCGAATTGTCGCTGAACTTGACGTTTTGTTTAAGTTTGATGATAAGAGCCGTTTCGCTCTCATACTCCCAGCTTTCTGCAAGCTCGGGCAGTAATTCAGCGTCACGCGTCATGAAAATCAGCGTTTCATGCGTGAGTTTGAAACAGATGTTGTTGATTTGGTCGTTCTGCGAAAGCAAGTCCATTGTGTTGACTTCAGTGGCCGTGCCGATAACTAGAGTGTCTTTAATACCATCTCCGTTGGCATCGTCGCTGTTTTTGCTGCTACAGCCCACAAACAGGCTTGTCAGCATTGCTAAAACAAGCAAAATAGCAAGTTGTTTCTTCATTTTTTGCCCCCTCTTATTGAGTTGATTCTATCGTTAAGACACGATTGTGTCATAAACGCGATACTGCAAGTAAATTTCTGCAAACACAACAAAAGCCTAATAACACCACATCCATTGATGTAATTAGGCTATATTGCCCCAACAACCAACACCCTATTGTGTCAGCGCGGCATACTGAATTGAACTTAGTATAACATAATCACCAAAGGCGGTCAAGATATATCATCAAATAATTGTCAATATTTTACTTGGAAATCATATATAATGCGAATTATGGTGTTTTTGAGTTTCGTTTGAGGGGTTTAGTGATTGAGGGTAATTACGGATAAAAAAGCAGTTTCGCTACTGTTTTTCTCATGTTGGATAGCGTATTTCTGCGCTTATCTGGGTAGAATGAATTACTCGGCGGCAATGCCGGCGTTACTGGCGGGGGGCTTGCTTGAAAAGACAGAGGCGGGCTTTATCGCGACATTGTATTTCGCGTTTTACGCCACGGGTCAGGTCGTGAACGGCTTTTTGGGTGACAGGGTATCACCACGCGTTTTTGTGACGGCGGGTTTGGTATTGGCGGGGCTGTCGAACGCGCTCATGGGTGTTGTTGGGCAGTTTTGGGCAATGGCTATTTTTTGGGCTATAAACGGTTACACTCAATCAACCATATGGCCTTCTGTCGTGCGCATATTTTCACAGATGTTAAAGCGTGAAAAGGCCGTTGATTGTCTAACGAATATTTCGTCGTCCATAGCGCTTGGAACCCTTGGCTCATATCTATTGTCCGCATTAGTAATAAACTTCATGGGTTGGCGTTTCGCCTTTTTGGTTCCCGCAGGGATAATGTTTTGCGCTGGGGCTGTGTTCTTTGTGACATTCGGGAAGATTGAGCGCCACGCCGAACAATACGGAGAAAATGCAGTAATCGAAGATAACAAGGATATGAACAAGGCCGATAGAAAGCGCCAACCTTTTGCAAAAGTCCTGCTTTCAGCATCAATATTGGCAATAATAATACCCACAGTCATTTACGGCGTGTTGAAAGACGGCATAACGGCGTGGGTTCCGACATACATAAACGAGAATTTTAACACAGGCCCTGCGTTTTCTGTTCTCTTGTCAATGGTTCTACCCATCGTGAACATCAGTGGCGCATACATGGCGAGGTTCTCACGACGATTGGCAAAAGGCGAGATAAAACAAGCGACAATCTTCTTCACATCTGCGCTGGTCGCGCTTATCCTCATTCAAACAATCGGGCATTTGAGCATGATTCTTACAGTTTGCCTGTTGGCTGTCATTACGGCTTCAATGTTCGCGATTAACACAATCTTTATCAGCTATGTGCCCATACATTACGCGTCGAAGGGCTTGTCTTCGACGCTTTCGGGGTTTTTGAACGCGGCTGCATACGCGGGAGCGGCCATTTCTTCCGTTACTATCGGCGTACTTGTGGGGCGTTTCGGCTGGGGTAATACATTCACAAGTTTCATAATTATCGCGATAATATCAGTAACTATTTGTCTGCTAAACAGAAAGCGCCACTTTGGATAAAAAAGGACGCGCATTGCGCGTCCTTTTTTTAAGCAAACCGCCCTACAAACAGCCACAGCACCAAATATATCGCCCCAACGAACAGCAGAATAAACGGCAAGACCGATATACAAACCGCGAGAAATAGGGCGAGACCATCGCCTTTTTGAAATTCACGCCGGCTGTCTTCCGGCAAATCCCTTTGCCGTTTTTCCATTTCAGCTAGGGCTTCTTTAAGCCTTTTGTTAAAGAAAAGCATAAAATCTCCTAACTACAGACTGTTGTGACATGCCACAAAGTGACCGGGTTCTGCCTCACGCCACTGCGGGACCTCCGTTTTACAAATATCCGTGCAGAAGCGACACCGCGTATGGAACTTGCAACCCGGAGGTGGTTTTATCGGGCTAGGTATATCGCCGCCCAGTAGAACCGCTTCCTTTTTATTGTCCGCATCTGTTGTGGGAATGGCAGAGAGTAGCGCGTCCGTGTATGGGTGCATGGGATGCGCGAACAGCGCCGCCGTTGTGGTCAGCTCGACGAGAGAACCTAGGTACATAACGCCGATTCTATCGCTGATGTACTTGATAACGCTCAAATCGTGCGAGATGAACATGTAAGTCAGGTGTTGCTTCTCCTTCAAATCCAAAAGCAGGTTGATTATCTGTGACTGAATCGAAACATCGAGCGCCGAAACCGCTTCATCACAAACCACGAATTTCGGGCGCAATGCAAGTGACCGCGCAATGCCGATACGCTGGCGCTGACCACCCGAAAACTGATGTGGGTATCGGTGGAAGAAGTAGGGCGCAAGACCGCATTCCTCCATGACGTTCATAATGTATTGCTGCATTTCGTCGCCGTTTTTTGTGAAATATTTGTGCGTGAGTAAGCCCTCGCCGATAATCTGCCCGACTGTCATACGTGCGTCAAGGGAAGAGTAGGGGTCTTGGAAGATTAACTGCATATCTTTACGGAGGACGCGCATTTCGTTCACAGACAAGCGACGTAGGTCGATACCCGTTTCGAGTTTCTCGTCATGGCGAGAAAAGTCTGGGTGGTTCATATACTTTTGACGCAATGTTTCTAGCTTATGCTTTGCGGAATCAAGCGCCTTTTGGGCTTCTGTCGTGTCCTTTCCTTGCTTTTTGGCGGTAGCAAGGGCACATTGCGCTTGGTATTCCGTAAGAACTACCTCCGAAACCTCCGCCAGATTCTCAGCGACAAATAAACCGCCGATTAACTGCACAATCCCGTAATACTCACGCTCGGCTAAATCCTCGGCAAGCAGCGCGTTGTTATATAAAATGCGCTGTTCTGTTGGGTCGGTCGCGCTTTCATACGTTTTTTGCGCGGCGGCGGCTTTTTCCGCGCTCTCATCTGCCGCCTTCTTTCGCTCTGGTAGCTTTTTCAGAATATCTTCAACATATTGCGGGGCTAAATCATAAATAGTTTGACCGCGATATATCGTAAATCCCGTTGTCTGGTCATAAAGTTGCAACATTACACGCCCGAATGTCGATTTGCCACAACCTGATTCGCCGACAAGCCCTAGCGTTTCGCCCTCGTATATGTCAATATTCAGACCGTCATTAGCTTTAACATAGAGCTGTTCCTTTTGAAACAGCCGCGTCTTCTTCACGGGGAAATACTTTCTGAAGTTGTGAACCCGGAACAAGACTTTACTTTCTTCCATTTAATTCACTGCTCCTTTCCCCTTGAATCACGCTGTGGATAGAAACACCTGACTTGATGCCCGGTGCTGACTTCCGATAGTGTGGGTTCTTCAGCGCGGCATTTGTCTGCGGCATACTTACAGCGCGGCGCGAATTTACAACCGATTGGCAAATCAAGCGGATGCGGAACAGCGCCTTGTATGGCTTCCAGCCGAATGCCCGTCGGAGTATCCAACCGCGGGATAGACACCATGAGCCCCTCCGTGTAGGGGTGTTGATACACCGCGTCTTTGCCGAAAATCGCGCGAACAGGCGCAAGCTCGACAACCTGCCCGCAATACATGACCGCGACATCATCAGCCATTTGGTTGATAACGCCCAAATCATGCGTGATGAACAACACAGCCGTGCCGCGTTGCGCCTTCAAGTCGTTCATAAGCTTCAAAATCTGCGCCTGAATCGTGACATCAAGCGCGGTTGTTGGTTCGTCGGCAATGAGCAGTTTCGGTTGACACGCCAAAGCCATAGCAATCATCACACGCTGGCGCATACCGCCCGAAAGCTGATGTGGGTACTGTTTCGCGACCGTTTCGGGGTTCGGGATTTTCACGGCGTTCAACATCTCGACTACCTTTTTGGCGGCCTCGGCTTTGCTCATGTTTTGGTGAATGATAAACGGCTCGCTGACCTGTCGCTCGACTGTGAAAATCGGGTTAAGGCTCGTCATAGGCTCTTGGAAGATGACAGAAATCGCGTTGCCGCGAATATGACACATGTCCTTAATCGTCACTTCTGCAAGGTTCTTTCCGTCAAAATATATCTCGCCGCCGGCGATATAGCCGTTGCTGTCTAGCAGTTTGAGAATGCTCATCGCCGAAACGCTCTTGCCGCTTCCGCTTTCGCCGACAACGCCGAGTGTGCGCCCCGGCTCAACAGCATATGAAACGTCATTCACAGCCTTGACAATGCCGCGCTTTGTTTTGAAAAAGGTTCTTAAATTCTTCAATTCAAGTAATGGCATACTTCCCTCCTCACCGTTCAGCCGTGCGGGGGTCCATAGCGTCGCGCAGACCGTCGCCGATAATATTGATACAGATAGTACATAAACCAAGCGCAATGGCGGGGAAGACCCAGCGCCACCAATAATTCTGAATGACCACGCTGTCATTACAGCCATTCAGCATGTTGCCCCAAGTAGGTTTGGGCTCGACAACACCGAACCCGAGGTATGAAAGCCCCGATTCAGTCAGCAAACACGCCGCAAAACTTAATGTGGCATTAACAATAATAACCGAAATAATATTCGGGAAGATATGCCTAAAAATCAACGCAAGTTCAGACACGCCCATAGCCTTGCCTGCTATAATATACTCCTTCTCGCGTTCGGCCAGAACCTGTGCGCGAACAAGGCGACACAGCCCCGTCCAACTCAATATGCCGAGAATCACCATAATTAAGAAGATACGGTTAGTTTCGCTAATTCGCGCCCCGACAACGACAGACAGAATCATTGCGAGTGGCAAAAACGGGATACTCGACACAATCTCTTGAAAACGCATAATGAGCATATCCATGCGTCCGCCGAAAAAGCCTGCGATACTGCCTAAGAGAATACCGATAGTCGTAGAAATCACGACCGCGACAGCGCCAATCGTGAGCGTCATTCTGCCACCGCCGATAATGCGGGTGAACACATCACGCCCGTAACCGTCAGAACCCATTAAATAGCCGTGAAGCCCCCAAGTTTCAACCTTGCCTGTTGAAGTTATCGCATAATTCTGGAAGTAACCGACACCGATTGACACCGCATCCGTAATATTCGGCGCGTCAGATTGTCGGAAGTTGTTGTAACCCCAAGAATAGACATAACCCGTATCAGTCAAAACCGTGAAGTGATAACGCCCGCCGCCAATCGCAATAGGCTTTCCGTGAACGTCATTCTCTGTAAGCGGAATTGCAAGGTTCTTTTCAGTGCTACCCCAAGTAACAATACGCCCATCAGACGTAATCGCGGACACGCTGTTTGAGGTTGTCGCGAAATCTATTACATTATTAAGACCACTCGGTATTTTAGAGTAAGCGGTTTCTGCATTACCCAGAATCGCCATAGTGCCGTCGTTCAAAAGTGCAACAACGCCCGAAAACGTGAACTCTGCCTTCACAATACGCCCTTGATAATCGCCGACCTTGACATTCAACATAGATTCGTTGCCCCAGAAGTGGAACTTGCCGTCCTCTGTGACAGCAAATGAGCCTTGATGACCCGCGGCGATATGTATGACCTTCTTTCTACCGTTCAAAGTAGCGGGTACGTCACACTGTTTAAGTCGCTTATTACCCCAGCAAAAGACCTGATTCTTGTCATTGACGGCTATAATGTGGTCATAACCGGCGGCAACCATTACGACATTGCCCATTTTCTCGGGTATTTCGCCGACATCTATCGTTTTGGATATACGCGTTTTGCCCCAGACAACAACGCGCCCATCGTTTGTACATGCCGCGCTGAACGTGGAACCCACAGAAATCTGGCGTATATTGCCTATAATTTCTTTGGGTACACTCATCAGATTATATCCGGGGCTTACATTCTGTTGTGTCACGTCCTGATAGCTCTCTTCAAACGGGAAAATCCTTGTGCCAATCATCATGAAGAAGAAAATGGACAGGAATATCACAATCGCAACCACGTTCATTGGCACAGACAAAAGGCGCGTTATTGCCGCCTTCCATTGACTCTGCATGGCCTCTTCTTCCAAAACGGAAAGTGCCTGTTTTTTACCGAATAACATGCTGAAAAGGCCGGAAGGTTTTTTCTTCTCGTTTTGCTCTGTTTTCATTCTCTATCCCCCTTCTCAGCCCAGTCTTACGCGCGGGTCAACCAGAACATAACTGAAATCTATGACGAGGTTACCCACAAGACCAATCAGAACATAGAACATTTGAAGCGCGAGTGTAGCTTGATAATCCTGATTCTTCAAACAAGTGTAAAACAGCTTACCCATGCCGTTTAGGGCGAACATGTTTTCAATAATGAGCGAACCAGAAAATAGGCTCAAAAACCAGCCAATAATTAAGGTAATGACAGGTAAGAGCGCGTTTCTGAACGCATGGGAGAAGATAACAACGCGTTCAACAAGACCTTTGGCACGCGCGGTTCTGATATAATCGGTGCTTAGGGTATCAATCATGGCAGAGCGCACGTATTTAACCATACCACCCAGACTGCTAAACGTCATAATCAACAGCGGCAGTGAGATATAGCGCATGGTATCCAAGAACTTCTCGAAGCCTGTACCTTGAAAGTTGGGTGTTCCAAAGCCGCTGACAGGGAAAATTCTCCATTGGACGGCGAAGAAATAGATAAAGACCAGACCGATAATAAATACGGGTATACTATAGCCGATAACTGTCACAACGCGTATTACTTGGTCGAACTTCCCGCCGCGTTTGACGGCGCAGGCTATGCCCAAAGGTATCGTAATACCCAAAGTAATGAATATCGCGAACACGTTCAAAAAAACCGTATTTTGCATAGGCTCGACAACCAAATCAACAACATCCTTGCGATAATAGGTCGAATAACCGAATTCGCCCGTGAGCATTCGGCTCATCCAACGTATATATTGAACGGGCACGGGGTCGTCAAGACCTAATGATTTTCTCGTTTGTTCATATATTTCTTGGTATTTCTCGGGAGATGAAGTCTTGAACGGCTCGGCGATAACACGCGCGGGGTCGCCCGGGACAAGGCTCCAAATCCCGAACAGTAAAATAGAAATGACAAAGAACACGAAAACCAAGTACGCGATTCTTTTTAAGAAATATTTCAGCATTCCTTATCCCGCCCTACTTTCTAATGGGATTTTTAATAGTGGGGGACGAGATTCCATCCCCCACTAAATTAAACTATTAGATGTTGACTTACTCCATGTAAGCGTAGAGCAGTGCTTGCGGAAGAGCCGCCAATGAATTGTTCTGGAAGTTCTTCAACCTTGGCGTAAAGAAGTCATAATAATCGGGTGAGTAAATAGCAACACGCGGTTGCAGATAGTTCCAGCGCACTTGGAAGTCAACGAAGTTCTTGACATAGGTTTCTTCGTCGCCCGGCTCTGTTTTCAGAATCTTGACCGCAAGGTTATAAAGCTCTTCGTCAACCATATAGCTGCCGTTGTAGCCTTGGTCAAGCAATTTCTGGTCCATAGTGTACTCTTGTGTTTGGTTGAACGCGCCAGCGCCGAAGCCTAAGCCCGAAGCGATGATGTGATAAGTGGGTTCAAGCTCGCGATAGATATATTGCAAGCAAACAGACCATTCGAGCTTGCTGAACTCGAAAGCCATACCGATTTGTGGGAAGTTTTCGGCCGCCATAGCGAAAGCGATTTCACAGAATACAGAGGTCGGCGTGCCGACAGCCTTTACGCGGCATTCCATGAGCGAACCGTCGTCTAACTTTTTGTAACGCACCTCGTCAGTGCCCTTTTTGAACTCGCCGCCGTCTTTGTTATAAATCCAGCCGCCGTCGATAAGGGCTTGTTCTGCTGCGTCTAAGCTGTAGTTGTAGGGGTTAAGCTTGGTTTCAAGCACGTCAGCCGATTCAGTGTACATCCAAAGAGCCGATGTGTAGTAACCGTTGACCATAGAGCCAAAGCCCTGAGTCATCTGTTGGCTTAATTCCTCGCGGTTAAGCGCGTAACAAATAGCCTGACG
Organism: uncultured Defluviitaleaceae bacterium; assembly: GCA_964583165.1. Taxonomy (GTDB): domain Bacteria; phylum Bacillota; class Clostridia; order Lachnospirales; family WRAX01; genus CAZOVK01. The sequence goes on from CAZOVK010000004.1 coordinate 8,520, forward strand.
GACTTCTACAAACTGTGTTGGGCCAAAGTCGCAACGCGTCAAGAAACCTTGAACGGTCGTGCTGGGGTAACCGCAATAGTCCAATGTGCCCTCATCTACGTCATCCATGAGCGCGTTAATGTCTGTGCCCTTGCCGACTGTGTTAACCATGTCAATCGCGCCTGTACGTAATTCGTCTGTATACGTGGCGCCGTAAACGTCCTTAAATATGACCTCGGCTATTTCGGGCTTCTGACCCTCATAGTTACCGGGGTAATTCGGGTTTACTTTACAAACGGCTATCTTCGCGTTAGCATCCCACGATACAAACTGGTAGGCCGCGCACGAATATGTAGGAGTATAGCGTTCTTTCTTAATATAGCTCTCAATGTCGGCGAGTTTAAGCGGTTTGTTGAAGCTTGCGCCTTCTTCGCTGTCAACTATACTGAAAGAACCATCTGTCCAGTGACCTAATGGCAACGGGAAGACTCTTTCAAGAAATCGGAACTGCTCAAAGTCGGGGAATTTATCGGCTAAAACCGTTATCGAGAAATTATAGTCGTCCAACAGGCGTATGCCTGCGAATTTTTCTGAAGTACCTTCGCTGTATTCTTTATAGCCGACATAGTCGCTACCAAGTGTAATGTAACCTCCGGCTTCACCGAATGCGGGGCTGTTGCAATAGAGAACACGCGCCACATAGTCGGCGGCTGTGATTGCCACGCCGTCACTGTATTTTAGACCTTCTTTGACTGTCATTGTGAAGGTTCTGCTGCCGTCAGCGTTTTCTGTTACTTCCATTTTGTCTATAACAGAGTCGTTGAGCTGATATTGACCGTTCATATCAATCTCGGTAATTTGGCAACCGCGTACCATCAAGCGGAACATGGTGGTGTCGTCAGAGCCAACGCCGAAATAGTCGTTGCCGCCGAAATCGCCCGTCATGCCTTGAAGCATACCGATTCGGATTGAGCCGGACGGTTCTTTCACGGGTTCGGCTGAGGGTGAGGGGGTCGGTGTAGCCGCGGGCGTTGTTGACTGTGCCGCGGGTGTCGCGCTGGCTGTGTTCGCCACGGGGCTTGATTGGGTATTACCGCTACAAGCCGTGAACAACAAACACAGAAGCAGTGAAAGTGCTAATACTTTCTTAAACATTTCTCTACCTCCACTCGTTTTTTTATTCGGGAATCTTAAAAATCCCCTTATATACTAACTATGACAGATAGCCCAGACTATGCGCCATTTTATTAGTATTATCTAGCACATTACCACATTTTGCCAATCATGTCAATGACTTTTTGTGGCTTTTGTACAGTGTACGGAGGGTTAGTGATATGCGGGTTTTGGTTGTCGTATAGCGGAAAATGTGTTATATTGTATGTATGCCAAATTGTTAGGCGGTATTTTTAGTATGAATAACGAACGAATAAAGCCCGAGATTCTGAGCCCAGCCGGTTCATTGGAGGGCATTTACGCGGCGGCAGCGGCGGGCGCTGACGCGATATACTTTGGCGGCGGCGATTTTAACGCGCGAAGAAACGCCAAAAATCTGACGAATGATGAAATAGAACTGGCTATACGTCATCTGAATTTGTGTGGCGTTAAGTCATATCTGACCGTCAATACGCTGTTATCAGACCGCGAATTGCGAGGGCTTCTGCCGTTTTTAGAGTTTTTGAATGACGCGGGCGCAAGTGCCGTGATAGTGCAAGATTTAGGGGTTGCGCGGATAATTCGCAAAGCCTTTCCCGATATGCCCATGATTGGGTCAACACAGATGTCGATTATGAATCTCGACGGCGCGAAGCTGGCGAGGGAGTTGGGCTTTTCGCGCGTTGTTCTGGCTCGTGAACTGACGCTCGGGCAGATTGGGCATATAGCACAAAACGCGGGCATTGAAACCGAGGTTTTCGCGCATGGCGCGCTTTGTATGTGCTATTCGGGGCAGTGTTATATGTCGGGGTTTATCGGCGGAAGAAGTGGGAATCGGGGGCTTTGCGCCCAACCGTGTCGCAAGCCGTATACTTACGGAGATTCGAAAATGAAGCCGCTTTTGAGCCTTAAAGACTTAAACCTTATTGACTACCTTGACGAAATCTCCCAAGCGGGGGTTACGAGTATCAAAATCGAGGGGCGCATGAAACGCCCTGAATATACGGCATTTGTCACTCATATCTACCGTCGGGCGATTGACAACAATCAACCGCCCACTAATGAGGAAAGACGGAAACTCCACCTCTTGTTTTCGCGCGAGGGCTTCACCGACGGTTATTTGCGTGGGAAAAAAGGCGAAAAGATGTTCGGAACGCGAGAAGAGGGTGACAGCGCGGCTTTACAGGCTATCTATGACGAAGCGCGGGCGCTTTATGTTGACGTAAAGCCGAATATTCCGCTTGCGTTGACGTTTCACGCATCAGCGGGGAAGCCGATACGGCTTGTTGCTTCTAGCCGCAATATAATAGTAGAAACTCATGGAGATACACCAGCCGTTGCGCTGAAGAAGGCTTCTACTGATGAGGAAATAAAAAAGAATCTGAGCAAAACGGGCGGCACATCATTTGTTGTTGAGTCAATGGACGTACAGCTTGACGAGGGCTTGAATATCCCGCTTTCAGGCATTAACAGTTTGCGCCGTGAAGCCATTTTGGAGTTAACGAAACATCTTTCAGCCGCTCCAATCAGGCGCAAGCAAGGTTATGACTTTTGGATTAGCTCTGAAAACCGTTCTAATACGCCCGAATATGTCTTTTCGTTCTTAAAGCGTGAACAGATAAGCCAAGAGATACTCGAAATGAACCCAGCAGCTGTTTATATACCCTTGCGTGAATTCGTGAAACACGCAAATTACTTCAAGAGCTTAATCAGGCGCGGTATCAACACAGTTGTAACACTTGACCGCATTATTTCTGACGACGAATGGGTCGGCACGATTGAAAACCTCAAACGCGCCAAAGAATGCGGCGCAATGGAAGCACTCTGTACTAATCTGGGGCACATACGAGCCGTCAAAGATTTGGGGTATAATATACGCGGTGACTATTCGCTAAATATATTCAACAGCCAAGCCCTACGTATGATAAGTGAAATGGGTGTTGTGTGCCAGACACTCTCGCTTGAATCCCATTTCGCGCAGATACGCGACATTTCTAAGGTGTGCGACACGGAGTTGATTGTATACGGCAGGTTGCCGCTCATGATTACGGAGAATTGCGTTATGCGCGATTGTAAGAAGAGTGGCGGCGACTGTACGAATTGTACGGGGCTTCTCAAAGACAGCACGGGGCGTGAGTTTGTCGTTATTGGTGAGCCGAACCGCCGCAATACGATATACAACGCGGACATTCTATACCTTGGCGATAAGCGCGAACTGTTTGAGCGCATTGGCATAAGGTATGCGCGGTTGAATTTCACAACAGAGGACGCGCGGGAGTGTCTACAAATCGCACAGGCATATCTTGAAGGTAAGGCAGTCAAAATCGAAAACATAACGCGCGGGCTGTATACGCGCGGCGTTGAATAATAAAATGAAGGAGTTTTGACATGAGCAAGAACGATATAGCACAATATATCGATGCCCACAAACAAGAAATGCTCGATATGTTAGAGAAACTCGTGAACCTAGAGGGCTACTTGTCGGAGAAGGAGCACCTCACAAAGACGGCAACATTCATCAAAGAAGCGTTTGAAGAAACATGTATGGAGTGTTGGCTGGCCGACGCGGGTGAAGACGTCGCGCCATATGTTTGCGGTGTTCTGGGCAAGGAGCGCAAGGGCAAGCCGTTTGTTTTCACGGGGCATTTTGACACGGTGTTCAAGAAGGGCACATATGGTGAGAACCCATTCAGGCGTGACAAAGAAAAGGTTTATGGCCCCGGTGTTGTTGACATGCGCGGAGGCATCATTGTAGCGCTTTACGCTATCAAGGCGCTGAACGCTGTCGGCTACGACGCACGCCCGATTAAGATTTGTTTTGTGTCGGACGAAGAGGGCAAGCACCCTCGCACACTGCGCCCGATACATATAATGGAAGAGATGATTGAAGGCGCGGTTTGTGGCTTCAATATGGAAACAGGGATTCCCGAGGGGGCATTATGCGTGGGGCGCAGCGCCGTCGTGAACGGTAACATCAAGGTCATTGGCAAGGCATCGCACGCTGGCGCGGCTTATTCAAACGGCATTAACGCGATTGTTGAGATGTCGCATAAGATTGTTGAGTTGGTGAAGCTCACGAATCTTGAAAGGGGTACGACGGTCAGTTGTGACGTAATCAGCGGCGGTACGGTCGTTAATGCCGTGCCCGATAAATGCACGCTGAATGTTGATATGCGTTTTGCGACAAATGACGAGATGGTGAATACAATCAAACGCGCCGAAGAAATCTGCAAGCAGGAGTTTGTAAGCGGCGCAATCACAGAATTTGAGTTTGAAGTCGTCATGCCGCCGTTCGAAACCACCCCGGAGGTCATGCGCTTCTTCGATTACGTGAAGCAGATTTCTGACGAGAACAGTTATGGCATCACGAAAAGCGCATTTCTGGGCGGCGGTTCTGACGCGTCACGTTACGGCAAGCACAATGTGCCCGTACTTTGCTCATGTGGAGTTGCAGGGTTGTATAACCACACGCCGCATGAATTCGCCTACATAGCGTCACTCTATGAACGCGCGGAGTTGGCGGCTATGGTGATAGAAAATTTGGATAGGTTTGAGGTCTAACAATACATGGACATAATTGTACTGCTGTGTAAGCAGATTTTTGTAATGTTTATCTACATGTTCATCGGCGTCGCGCTCTTTAAGGCGAAGCTTTTGACCCGACAAGGCTCGGCTGAAATCGCGAAGTTATTGCTTTACGTGATTATGCCGCTGTCGTTGGGCAGGTCATTTCTGACAACTGCCACTGATGAAATGCTCAAGGCGCTACTCATTTCTTTTGTGGCGGGTGTAGTTGTACTAGCGCTGTCTATTCTAACCGCAAGAACGATTTTCGGCAAGAAAAACATGATGGAACACTTCTCAGCGGCATTCTCAAACGCGGGTTTTATCGGTATTCCGCTCATTCAAATGACTTTCGGGCAATCGGCTGTGTTCTATATCGCGTCATTCGCGGCTTTGCTGAATATTCTGCAATGGACTTACGGCGTTTTCATTATGACGGAGGACAAGAAACATATTTCATTCAAGAAAATCAGAACGAACCCCGTGGTTATCTCGGTGACAATTGGGTTGATTCTCTTCTTTCTGCCAATCGAACTGCCCGATTTAGCGGTTAGCACCATTGGCACGCTCGCTAATATGAATGGGCCTTTGGCTATGATTGTGTTGGGGGTTTATCTGGCCCAAACGCCGATACTTAGCATTATAACCGACAAGACCGCGTATGCTTGTGCGTTTGTGCGGCTCATTTTCATTCCTGTTTTTACGGTGTTTGTGCTTTGGCTCGTACCGCGTGAGTATAATCTTATGAAACTGGCGATTCTCACGGCGGCGTCAGCGCCTGTCGGCTCGAATGTGGCCATCTTCGCGCAACTGTTTGACAAGGATTATACTCGCGCCGTCAAAGATGTGTGTTTGAGTACGCTGTTGTGTATTGTGACAATACCGCTCATTATCGCGTTTGCGGAGTTTATTTGGCGCTAAAAGAAAAAGGCTTCCATGCTTGAATCGTGGAAGCCTTCTTTGTTATTCAACTATATTATCGCAATCGTTGAAACGCGCAAGCCGCTTTATAGCCTTTTTAATCAAGCTTTTCTGCTTGCGGTTAGGTTTAGTGCCCGTTTCATACCAGATGTTTTTAACCATCAGAGTTTTGGTTTTGCTGTCGCGTATGGCCTCGATGCGCCCGATTATAGAATCACCCAGCAGAATCGGCAGGACATAGTAGCCAAACTTTCGTTCAGCCGCGGGCGTATAGATTTCCCACTTGTATTCAAAGCCGAAAAGTGCCTTTATGAGCTTTCTGTCCCAGAGCATACACTCTAAGGGGGCGAGAAATTCACATCGCACTAAACCGCCGTCAGTTTCTGTTGTATTCTCCAGATAAACTAAATCAGAGGTTTTGCAAAACAACGCGTCTTTAACCCCCTCAACGCGTATTTCCGTTATCGCGCCATCATTCAGCAATTCGGCGAATACCATGCGTCGGTTGTCTGCGTTCATGCCACGTATACCTAAAAACGCATCGGAAGCGCGGTTCCAGAGTATACCCACAGCGCCGATTCGCCGTAAAACCTGCCACTTTATGCGCTCGAATTCAGTCGCAAAAGGGTAGGGCGTGTTCAATATCTCGGGCGGCACACAATTTTCGGCAAGGTCATAAAACTTAATATTGCCCTTCTTGTGATGTATCGCCAAATCCCCGCTAAGGTAGAACGCTTCGAGCGCCGCCCGCGCAAGCCTTGTGTCTGACCAGTACCAGCTAACGGTTTCTTCATAGTCCAAATCAGACGAACAGACCGCGCCGCGCTCGCTAATCTCCTGTTTAAGCCGCTCTGCAATGGCATAAACTGCGTCCTTGCTCTTGATATTCTGGCGAAAGTGCTCGCGCTCATGCGCAAAACTTGGCCAATCACGCATATCCATGACTGACAGGTTCTTGTCAAAATAATCGAACAAAACCCTATCGGTATAAAGCAATTCATCGAGATAAGCCTTGCGATAATCCGAAACATGAGCCAATAGGCTCAAATCAGGGCTTCTCCCGCAAGCATCCACGGGGTCATATTGTAAACAACCTATTCTATGTATGTACTCAAAAACGCCCTGCTTCCCCGAATAGGCATATGCCCCGTACAAACCGTTAATTTTGAGCATGAACCGCCGCGCTTCTTCTTTCGTCAGCGTAATCATTATCTTACGAAGCCCATAGGTTCAAGCAAACGCGCCACAGACTCGGCGAAGTCCTCGTCTGCGCCCCATGAGAATCTGAAAATCATACCTTGACCGCCACCTGTGCCAATCGCGTCAACGGTAACCATGCCATTGGCACCGGCGACAACGACAGTTAAGCTAGCGCGGTTAGATACGCGCATGTAATATTTCTCAAACACCATGACATAAGTCGGGTCGCCGCCTGTGTTGACAACCACGCTGTCAATGAGCGAACACATGCCGCCTCCCAAGCCCTCGTTAATTACACGCGCTATGTCGGGCGTCGTGCCGCGTCCACGTAAACTAATCTTTGCCATAAAATCACCTCAATTAGAATATCTGTGTTTCGGGTGGCGCTTTCGGCGCTCTGCCTCTTTTTCTAGCTTCTTATATTCGTTGAAACGTGCGCGTGAAAGCTTGCCTGTACGTATGGCGTTTGTGACGGCGCAATCGGGCTCGTTTGTATGTGTGCAGTCAGAGAAGCGGCATTCACCTGCAAGTTCGAGAATGTCGGCAAAGGTTTCGTTCACGCCTTCCTCTGCTTCCCAAAGCCCTATACTTCTCATACCAGGGGTATCGATGACGATTACGCCTGAATCGAGCAAATACAACTGTCTATGCGTCGTTGTATGCTTTCCGCGCCCATCGTCTTCGCGTATGCCGCCCGTTTTCATGAGTTCCTTACCCGCAAGCGCGTTTATGAGCGTCGATTTGCCAACGCCCGAAGAACCCAGAAATACCAACGTTTTGCGGGGTTCTAAAGCCGCTCGAAGTTCGTTCATGCCATAATCCGTCACGGTACTTATCGCAAAAACAGGCGCATCACCCGCGATTTCTCTTGTTTGCTCTAGTTCTGCCGAAAAATCTGTTTTTACATCAGCCTTGGTCAACACAATTATCGGCAACGCCCCTGTTTCGCGCGTTATCGCCAAATACCTCACAATGCGGTTGACCTTGAAATTCTGGTTTAGTGATGTCAAAATTAGTACGTAGTCAAAATTAGCCGCCACTGCCTGCATACCCTTGCGAGGGTCTGGGTCTTGGCGCGTGAAAAATGTCTTGCGCGGTAGTGCTGAGTGAATGATTGAATCGCCACTATCATTCAACTGTGCCCTTACAAAATCTCCAACTGTGATAAAATCTTTACAAGCTCCACGCAAGCGCGCAAGATACTCACCGTTTTCAGCAATGAGTTCATACCTGTCGCGATGAACCGCCGAAACACGAGCAGGCGCGAGCCTATCACCCGCGCCAAAATCCTCACTTAAAAATGTGTCGAAGCCGTAATCCGATAAATTCGGCATCCGCTTCCCCCTTTGTAGGAAATCTACTATTTATTGTTCTTGCGTTTAACAAACGCACCAAGTATCACCAATAGACCCAAAACAATCAGAATGCCCGCGCCCACATAACGTAACGAACCAAACGCCGCGAACGCGCTGAACATATTCATGCTGGAAAGCCCGCCCAATACGAGCAATACAAGCCCAAGCTGTAACGACCATCTGCCGTGTGCGCCCTTGCCTATGAAATAGACGGTCAAAAAACTAAACGCCATGCAAATCAGAAAGAATCCGCCGGACATATACGGGAAGAACAGAAAGTCCTTCAACATCAAGTACACGCCCATATATAACAATATCGAAGCCGGGAATAACAACCCGCGCTTGTTCTTATCAAAGTAAAGCACGAAGAAAACCGCGCTGGGCACAATAAAGAACATAGCCACAAACCCATTTACACTGAGCGCCCCGCCAAACATGCCATCGAGTATGCGCACGGCCCCAAAATAGGTCAGATACGCGCCTATTATGAGCGAGAAACTCATTTTCTTCGTCACATACAACAACAAACATGCGCCACCCGCCGCCGTTATCAACACATCAAACAAACTAAACGGCGCAATATTTACAAATATCGCGAAAACCCCGATTATACAAATGATTATCCCTATAAGCATCTGATTTTTTCTATTGTCCATAGTGATTCCTCCCCAATGCTTCTGTTCTGTAAGTAGTTTTGACAATAAGCTGAAAGACGCTTAATTTCAACCAGACTTACTATACAAGTATATACGAACCACTGTGAAAATGTCTGAAAAAATCAGATATTTATGAGTTTCCCTGTTAGCCCGTTCTCCATAATATACATGATTATGTCGTGTTCTGTCAAGATGCGCGTTTCTGTGTGGATAACTAAGTTGTGACTGTAACCTAGGCGTTTGTAGATGATGATGATATTGTCATTTTCGACGGCTTTGATGTGCTTTTCGCGCAATGTCCTATTTCGTTTGCAACAGTCGAATAGGTAGTTATACGCATCAAGAGCTTTTTGGGCGCGTTGACTGCGTTCGCCCAGAAGCAAGAAGAGGGCAAGCGCAATCATTGACACATTGGGCGGGAAGAGAATCACTTGAACGATACCAAGAGCGAATAAGATAACGGCAAACGTCCTGCCTATTATAAAGATGACCCTGTTCGCGTTGATAATTCCGATTATATTGCCAAGAAACATCTGAAAAACCCTTGCGCCATCCAGCGGAAATATCGGTAAGAGGTTCACAACCGCAATCACTAGATTAAATACCATAGCGTTTTCCCAAAATCCCGCTCCATAAAACAAAAGCGCAATCAATCCGTTCAAAACAGGCCCCGCCAGCGCAATCACCACGCGCTTAATAGGCGGCAACATCTCTAACCCGCTAATCACCGCAACTTCCCCAAGTGGGCTTATGTACCAACTCTTAACTCTACATTCTCGCGCAATTAGCCAAGCCGCCACGATATGCGCGATTTCATGAAGGCTTATGAACAGCACGAGCATAAAAAATTGCTCTAAATAACCTAGAGCAATCATTATCAGGACAAACAGGTACATAAAAGGTGATACGCGAATCTTCATACTACACCTCTATGGCGCGAGTGCGTTTCGTTCCAGATAAACATCTTCACGTGAGCGCAACGCGTTCAAAATATCTTCATCTATGTATAGGCCGTCAAGATAGATTTCTTCTTCTATGTCGTCAGTTAAAATATCGCCATAATCGTCCGTTTCGCTATAAACAGGAATATCCTGCTCCAACTCGGGTTCAACTGCCTTTTCAAACCCGAAAATTGTTTTCACCATATCTGTAGCTTTCGTCCATTGAGCGGCTAAACCGTTGTCTGTGTCGGTAATAGCAGGTGTATAGTCTAGGCGAATCGCGTCCTTTAAGTTCGCGGTCAACGAATTTGTTCCGTCACTCTTAAACAATATAAGTACAAGCGCCGCCGCGAACAACACAGCACAAATAATCGCCTGTGTGATAATCTTTTCAACAAAACCGACCTTTGGCGGTTCGGGCGTGCGCCGCTTTGTATACCGCCCTCTTGTATGTGTATGTCGCCGTGTAGTAGTCATATGATTCCTCCTTTGCTTATTCTGTTCATTCTATGCGGGATTGTCCGCGAATAGCACTATAACCAACATAGCCAAAACCCCCGCGCAAAATTCGTCAAAAAATCCAGTGGTAAATGTTTTGACTTTAAGTTATAATTAGGTTAATTGTAAATATTGCGCGGCAAATGCGCGAAAGCGGTGTATACATTGATTTTAACAGTAACACTAAACCCCGCAGTGGACAAACTTTATATCCTTGATAATCTCACGCCCAACGCGGTAAATCGCGTGCGCGAAAGCTACACGTACAGCGGTGGCAAGGGTCTGAATGTCGCGCGAGTGGCGGCTTTGGCTGATGAAGAGGTTGTTTGTGTGGGATTTGTGGGCGGCGTGACAGGGAAAATGCTCGAAACGCTCGCCACACATCCGAAACTTACATCACGCTTCACACACGTTGAAGCCCAGACACGCCTTTGCGTAAACGTGCGCGACAATATGGGGCGGCTTACGGAGTTTTTGGAGCCCGGGGCACCGATTACGCGTGAAGATTTGGAGAGATTTGTATCTGACTATAGAGCTCAACTGCCCGAAGCGTCAATTGTCGTTTTGAGTGGGAGTTTGCCCGAGGGCGTGCCGTCTGATTTTTATGCTCATTTGGTGTATCTAGCGAAGGACGCGGGTAAGCGCGTTATAGTTGATACAAGCGGTGAGGCACTCGCACAGGCTGTTATGGCAGTACCGACAATGATTAAGCCCAATATTGCCGAGATACACAGCTTACTCCAAGTGGACGAGAACTCGCGCCAACAGATTATAGAGGGCGCGAAGTCGCTCTATAGGCGTGGCATTGAGATTGTCGTTTGTTCAATGGGTAAGGACGGCGCGGTGGTTGTCTGTGAAGGCGGCGTTTATCACGGCATCACGACAGAAGTACCCGCGATAAACACTGTTGGTTGCGGTGATAGTATGGTCGCGGGCTTCGCGATTGGTATGATGCGTGGATATATGATTGAGGACACGATTAAATACGCGCTGGCGGTTTCAACAGCCAACGCGCTCACGAAAGAAAGCGGCTCGTTCCGAGCGAAAGATGTGTCGTGGTTACTTACGAAAGTCGATGTAAAGAGGCTTGAATAGATGAATACAAATGAGGCGCTTAGGCGCATACCTAAGACTGATGAGATACTGGCAGATGCGCGTATTGTAAAGCTTTCAGAAGCCTTGACGCATTCGCGCGTGATGACAGAGATACGCGAAGAGCTAGATGTTTTACGGCAGAAGCTCATTAAACATGGCAGTAACGCCGAGCGTGAGGTGTTACGCGAAAACGTGATTAAGAGTGTCGCGAAACGGCTTGAAAACCTTGCCGCCGAGGATTTGCGCCGTGTAATTAACGCAACGGGCGTTATTATTCATACGAATTTGGGGCGTGCGCCGCTGTCTGAAAACGCCGCGCGACTGGTGTATGAAACCTGCGCGGGGTATTCAAACCTTGAGTTTTCGACTGTCACGGGTAAACGACGCAACCGTATGTACTACCTTGAACGCCTGATAGCCGACATCACGTGCGCGGAGGCCGCGCTTGTCGTCAACAACAACGCCGCCGCCGTTTGGCTCACGCTGAACACACTTGCGGCGCGGCGCGGCGTGGTTTTATCGCGCGGTGAAATGGTTGAAGTAGGCGATTCGTTCCGTATTTCAGAGATTATCGCGCAAAGTGGCTGTGATGTGACCGAAGTTGGCACGACTAACAAGACGAAACTGTCGGACTATGAAAAGGCGATAACAGAAGATACGGCGGTCTTGTTGAAGGTTCACACCTCGAATTTTCGTATAATCGGTTTTACGGAGAGTGTAGAGCCTAAGTCAATGGCGAAGTTGGCGCATGACAAAAACTTGATTGCCATTGAGGATATGGGAAGCGGCGTTTTGCTCGATTTATCGGAATACGGTTTGCCACGCGAACGGACAGTCACTGACGCGCTAAATGACGGCATGGATATTGTGACGTTCTCGGGTGATAAGCTCTTGGGCGGCCCACAAGCGGGCATTATCGCGGGTAAGAAAGTTTATATAGATATGATGAAGCAGAATCAACTTCTGCGTTGTTTGCGTTTGGACAAGATGTGTATGGCCGCGTTAATAGGTACTCTTAAATCTTATAGAAGCTCTGAAACTGTTCGGGAAATACCTATAATTAACGCGCTCACGGCGACAAACGATGAAATCCTTAAACGGGCCGAAAAGCTGTATATGTTACTCTTAAACAACACCGCGTTCTCATTTGAACTCGTCAAAGCCAACGCAATGACGGGCGGTGGGGCATTACCCGTTGAGGATATAGAAAGCTATGGAGTAGCTGTGTTGAGTGAATGGTTTTCAGCCGACAAACTCGCGAACACCTTGCGTGAGCAAGCAATACCGATTATTACAGTCCGTCAGAATGACCGTGTTGTGTTGAATTGTCGCACGCTGACTGAACGCGACTTCGAGTATATAAAAGATGTATTCACAAAATTAGCTGAATTGAGGTAAATATGCTGTTATCTAACTGCACATCTGGCGGCTGTGGCGCGAAGATTGGCCCCGGCGAACTGGGCGAACTGCTTTCGGGGTTGCCGACGGCATTTGACCCAAATTTGATTGTGGGTTTCGACAATTCTGATGACGCGGCTGTTTATCGGTTGAATGACGATTTGCATATCGTTTCTACGGTGGATTTTTTCAGCCCTATGGTTGATGACCCCGTGACGTTCGGGCGTATAGCCGCCGCGAATGCGCTTAGTGACGTTTATGCAATGGGCGCGACACCGATTTTCGCGCTGAATCTGGTTTGCTTCCCCGAGAAGATGGATAAGAAAATTCTGGCTGACATTTTGCGCGGTGGTTCTGAGAAGTTACAGGAAGCGGGCGCAGCTTTGGCAGGTGGGCATTCGATTTATGATAAAGAAATTAAGTATGGGCTTTCTGTCACAGGTAAGTTAGAGGGCAAACCACTTCGCAATGACGCTTGTAGAGTAGGTGACGCTCTGATTTTAACTAAGCCATTGGGCGTTGGCATTATCCTCGCCGCGGCACGTGGCGGTGAAGCCGATGAAGAAGCCATCGCGACAGTCACGGCTTCTATGGAACGCCTTAACAAGTACGCCGCCGAACAGATGAACGGATATGACATCAGCGCGGCAACGGATGTGACAGGCTTCGGGCTTATCGCACACCTTGCGGAAATGGTAGGCTCTCACGCTTCGGCATTGCTTGAACCGTCAGCCTTACCTTACTTTGCGGAAGCATATAAATATGCTAATGAGTTTTTGTTGACGGCCGCAGGTCAACGAAACCGTACTTATATGGCAGAAAAGACGGATGTTAGCGCATTACCTTTCGCGCTACAAGAACTCTTGTTTGACCCGCAGACCTCAGGCGGGCTTCTCATAGCCGTTGCGCATGAACAGGCGAACGACTTGTTAGCGGCGATTCAAAAGTACGAGCCGAAAGCCGCCATTATCGGCGCTGTCACAGAAAAGGCGGATAGAGCCGTCATGTTCGCATAGGAGGGCATCATGGAATTTATTAACGCACTCGGTCAACCATGCCCAATTCCCGTAATCATGGCGAAGAAGGCGTTGAAAGCTACGAACGATGGGATAACGATTGCCGTTGACAATATTGTTGCGACAGAAAACCTTGCGAAGATGGCGGCAGGTCTTGGGTATTCGATTTCTGTCAGCGAAAGATTTGACGGGAATTATGATGTTATAATAGATGGAACGGCGAGAGAAAAAACGGAGCAGACTACCTCAGAACCCGTGCAGATGACGGCTCAAAAGCCGTTAATCATTACTATTTCGGCCGATACAATGGGGCGCGGTGATGATAAACTGGGCGCGACACTTCTGAAGATGTTCATACATTCAGTAACAGAACTAGATGTACTGCCCGAGCAAATATTGTTCTTCAACGGCGGCGCAAAACTTACGATTAGCGGTTCAGCCGCGCTTTCAGACTTGCGGGAACTGACAGAGAAAGGCGTAAAAATCGCCACATGTGGCGCGTGTCTGGATTTTTATGGCATCAAAGATGAACTCGCGATAGGTGAGATTACGAATATGTTCACAATCGCGCAAACCCTCGCGTCAGCCGGCAACACAATAATGTTATAGTAAAGTGGTTTACATAAACCTGTATTTGGTGTATAATGAAGCTAATACCTGTATGGATAGGTAAAATATGAAGCGCATACGGAGTTACACAGAGGACTTGTTCGCTTTTGACTCGGGGTATGATAGTTATGAACACATTTGCGGCGTTGACGAGGCCGGGCGTGGACCCATAGCTGGGCCTGTCGTTGCGGCGGCTGTTATTATGCCACGCGGAATCTATATAAAGGAAGTCAACGACTCAAAGCAATTGAGCGACAAACGCCGCCGACGGCTAGCGGATGCGATTTTAGATAACGCTGTTGCCGTGGGTTTTGGCGTGATTGATAATCATGGTATTGACGAGATGAATATCTTACGCGCGAGCCTTGCGGCAATGAAGAAAGCTGTCACGGCGCTTTTGGTTACGCCTGATATTGTGCTGGTAGACGGGATAAATGAGATAGATACGCCACTTCAGCAACGTATTGTGAAGCATGGTGACGCGCGGAGTTTCGCTATAGCTTGCGCCAGTATATTGGCGAAGGTTAAGCGTGATAATATGATGATTGAGTTTGCCGAACAATACCCCGTGTATGAATTTGCGAAACACAAGGGTTACCCATCAAAGGTTCATAAGGAGCGTTTGAGGGAGTTTGGCGCGTGCCCGATACACAGGCGAAGTTTCGCGCCTGTTAAGGCAGTTTTGGAGAGCGGTATCGATTATGGAGGATAAGAGGGGCTTTGACCCACGTAGAAAGGCTGTCGCCGTCAACTATAACCCAATGGATTCAGCCCCGCGCGTTGTGGCTAAGGGGCAGGGTTTTGTTGCGGAACAGATAATCAAAAAAGGCGAAGAGCATGATGTACCCATAATCGAGAATCGAAAGCTCACAGAAGAGTTAGAGAGAATCGAACTCGGCAGTCACATACCGCCCGAGCTATATGAAGTAGTCGCTCAAGTCCTCATTTTTGTCAGCGATATGGACAAGATAGAGCGTTACCGCGCTGGGAGGGCATAATGCCGCGCCAGTCGGAGTATTTGGGCAAGAAGGCAGAGAGTGTCGCCGCGGCGTATTTATCTGGCATGGGATATACGATACTCAAAATGAACTATCGCGTATCGGGCTCGGAGATTGATATTATTGCGCAAAAGGGCTTCACGATTGTGTTCGTTGAGGTCAAAAGTCGCCGCTTCATAAACGGTTACGCCGCGCGTGACGCAATCACGCCAGCCAAAGTCCGCCGAATAAAAAAGGCGGCTCTTTCGTATATATCGGAGAGGACAGCCGAAAGCGTAGAAGCAGACGAAAACCTCGAATACCGCTTTGACGCTATTGAAGTAATTGGGGAAACCCTAGAAATAGAACATCTTGAAGGCGCGTTTGACTAACGCGCGACCAAAATGGAGGGGTAAAGATGGCAGATAGCAGAGAAATGGACGTATTAAAGACAGCCGTAAAGGCCATTGACGACAAGCTCGGCACTAAAATCAGCGTTTTGAATATCGGCAAAATCAGCCCAATGGCTGATTATTTTGTAATCGCAACAGCGGGCAATCCGTCACAGATGAAGGCAATTGCGGACGATATAGAAGAGAAACTGTTTCGTGGGCATGGCGTGCGCCTTAAACATGCCGAGGGTTACAATGATACCCAGTGGATTTTGCTGGATTTCGACTGGATAATCGTTCATCTGTTCTTGCGTGACGCCCGTCATTTCTATAACCTTGACAGCGTTTGGAAGGACGCGGAGGCCATTGATATCAAGGAATGGGTTAAGCCGGAGGACCATACACCGCGCTGAACAAAAGACCGGCGATTAACGCCGGTATAGGTAGTTATTTTTGATTGCGTGCTCGTTTTCATCCGTCATTGCCTCAAAGAAAATCTCGCGCACGAACGGGGTAGGGTTGGCAAGAATGATGTTTCGATAAAGTTCATATGCCCCCATTTCGTCCGAAAACGCTTGACCGAGGCCTTCTTCAAACGAGCTTATCTCCGGTTTTTCGGGCGCGGGCAGATTAGGCCGCCGCCCTGTCATGCGCGTAAAGAGCATCTCGAACGCGTTCAGGTGCTTTTCTTCGTCGTCGCGGAAGTGTAGAATCATGTCCTTAGCGTGGTCATCGGGCGCAAGCTCGGCGAGTGCGGTGTAATACGCGATGCCGTGGTTTTCACCGTTCATGGCCTGCATGAGCAAATCGGGCGTGAGTCTGAAATTATCCATGATATACCTCGATTTATGTTTACCTTATAATATGTAAACTCTACGAACATGTGATTTACGAAAGGAGCGATTATGCCAGCAGAACCCAGTATATCAGAAATATTCGGCACGGCCTTCTCTGTATATCGCAAAAACCTTGGTTTCTTTATTGTTATTGCCGTTTTGGTTTTCTTGCCGCAATATATTGTCTACGCGTTTTTACCGGAGGATTTCTTCAATCTGCTGTTGGGCGGGGCAATTTTTGACACGTCGAGAATACTGCCGTATACGCTTGTCATCACGGCGGCTAATGTGTTGTTCACACCGCTTTCTGCGGCGGGCGCGTTCTATTTATCGCGCGCAACAATACTGAAAGAACAACCCACGGCGGCAGGACTAATAGAAAATACCATTTCAATATGGTGGAAGTTGTCATTAACCTCTTTGTTATCATTTCTGATTATATCACTAAGCGGAATACTCATAGTTGTGCCGATTTACTTTGCCGTGAGCTTTACGTTTGCGAGTTATGTGGTTGTATCAAGCGGGCGTTTTGGCTTTAGGGCGTTGGCTGACAGCCGCATACTCGTGCGCGGGCGATTCTTTCGCACGTTGTTTGTAGGTATCCTATTCGGCTTCATGTCAGCGATGGCCGAAAACGCTGTCGCTAACTTCTTTGACCTCGTCGGCATCTATGGCTATCTGCCGATTCAAATACTGTCGGGCTTAATGTCCGGCATACTGTCACTCTTTTTTACGGCGTGTTTCGCCGTATGGTTTATTGGCCGAGCGGGTTTATATACGCCGGCGGTTGAATAAAAGAATCGCTTTAAATTAGGTTCTGTTCCCGCCCCCCGCTCAGGAGGGGAAAATATGAGATTCAAACCGGAAACAAAGAAATACCTTAGAACATTGATTGTACTGGCACTACCGCTTATCATACAAGATTTAATCAACTCACTGGTCAATATTGTTGATTCATTCATGGTTGGCTCATTGGGGCTTTCTGCTATTAACGGCGTGGGCTTCGCTAACCAGATTTTCTTTCTGCAAAACATCATGGTCTTTGGGATATGCAGTGGTTCGGGCATATTCATGTCCCAATATTGGGGTAAAAGGGATACTGAAAGTATCTGTAAGGTACTCGGAATTTGCGCTATAACGAGCCTTATAGGTTCAAGCGCGTTCGCTTTGTTCTCGTGGTTCGCGCCGCAAGTTTTGATAGGGATTTTCACGCAAAACCCAGACGCCTTGGCTATGGGTGTTGAGTATCTACGCATTGTATCGGTAACATACATCCTCAGTGCTATAACAATCAGTATCAGCTTCTCATTGCGTAGTGTCGGCATGACTCGCATACCCATGATTACAACGGGTACGTCGCTGATAATTAACGCCTGTCTTAATTACCTCTTCATAATGATACTGAAAATGGGTGTGTCAGGCGCGGCTATTGCGACAGTTATTGCGCGTACTGTTGAGCTGACGTTACAGATTATTTTGGTTAAGAAGCTTAAACTCCCGATTCTCGCGCCGTTTAGGCAATACTTCACGGCCAATCGCGCCTTCCTCAAGACGTTCTTCAAAACCACAACGCCCGTCATCATCAATGAATTTATCTGGGCGCTCGGCATATCGATTTACGCTGTCGCGTATCAATTCGCGGGTAATGAGGCACAGGGTGCGGTTCAGATTACCCAAACGCTGTCGCAATTATTCTTCGTCTTCGGCTTCGGCACGGGCGCAACAAGCGGGATTATGATTGCGAATCAATTGGGCGCGAATGAGATAGAAACGGCTGTGGACTATGCCAAACGCTCGATGATTATGAGCATTGTTCTATCTGTCGTCACATCGGGATTGCTAATTCTTTTCGCACCGCTGTTGCTATCGATTTATAAGGTAGGCGATAATGTCAAGCTTCTTGCGGAAATCTGCATCATTGTGACAGCCGTTGGCAGTATTGTTAAGAACTTCAACTTTGTCACGATTGTAGGTATCTTGCGGAGTGGCGGTGACACGCGTTTCTGTTTGTTCCTCGATGTAGCCAGCGTCTGGTGTATCGGTATACCTATTGCGTTTCTGGGGGCGGCCGTTTTCCATCTGCCGATTTATTGGGTCATCGCGCTAGTGCATATTGAGGAAATTTTCAAAGTAATCCTTAGTTACACACGTGTGAGAAGCCGCGTTTGGGCGCGGAATATCATCAATTAACGGAGGGGCTATGTTTCCTATACGATTCACGCCGCAATACCAAGTTACACCTTGGGGTGGGCGGCGGTTTGAGGCCTTAGGGCGCAAAATCCCGAGTGGCAACATCGGCGCGAGCCTTGAAATCTCGGCTTTGCCGGGGCAGGTGAGTGTGATTTGCGGTGGTGAGTTTGACGGAGTTACGCTTTCGGAAGCTTGCGAAAGGTTTGGAAGGAAGCTTCTGGGCGAACAGTTAACGACTTTCCCATTTCTAATAAAACTGCTTGATGCGGCTTGTGATTTGTCCGTGCAGGTTCATCCGTCTGATGAGGACGCGCAACAGCTTGAAAACCAACCAGTCGGCAAGAATGAGGCTTGGTTTTTCCTCGAAAAGCCCGATACAGGCATACGTCTGGGGCTAAATAACGGCGTGAATCGCGAAATACTGTCCCAACAACTCAATACAGGCGCGATTTTAGAGAGTGCTGCGAGATTTGCGGTTGAAAATGGAGAAATGGTCTACATACCATGCGGGACTTTACATGTACTTACCGCGGGTAGTCTGGTTGTTGAGATTCAGGATTCGTGCGACATTACATATAGGTTGTATGACTATGGTAGCCCGCGTGAGTTGCATATAGACAAGGGCTTTCGGTCACTGAAAATACCGAATGAGCCATACAATCACCGCCAACAAGATGTAAAATCGCCACGATTTTCAATCACAACCCTTACCCTTGATGGCTCGGTGTGTATGACGAAACCACCTCGCCTAGTTGCGCTGACATGTGTCGGCGGCTCATGTGAAGTCATCGCGGGTGGTGTAAGTCTGGAATTAGAAAAAGCCGGTTCGTGTCTGATACCGGCTTGTGTCGATAGTTATGAGATTGTGGGTAATGTCAAGCTTTTGGAAACCACTTCAAACCTATAGAATCTCAATACGCGGCGCGGCATTCAGTTCTAACGGACTGACCGCGCCGCGTTTATATTGGTAGAAACCCGCCGCCGCAATCATGGCGGCGTTGTCTGTACAGAGAACAGTCGGCGGCATGTAGAGTTTGATGCCACGTTTGGCGCAAGCGTCAGTTATTGACGCGCGTAAACCGCTGTTGCATGAAACGCCGCCGGCGAGGGCGAGCACATTTGAACCGGTCCGCTCGCAAGCCTGCATGGTTTTCGCTGTAAGCACAGAAACAACGGCATTCTGGAATGAAGCCGCAACATCTGCGTAATTCACGGGCTGATTGGTCAGCCTCATCTTGTTCAGATAGTTCAAAACAGCCGATTTCAAGCCGCTGAAGCTGAAATCGAGTGTGCCGTCTTCCAAAAAAGCCTGCGGGAATGGGATGTTTACGCTACCCTCAACCGAAAGCCTATCCAGCATCAAACCACCGGGGTAGGGTAGGTCAAGCGCACGCGCCACTTTGTCGAAGGCTTCTCCCGCCGCGTCGTCACGCGTTTCGCCGAGAATCTCGATTTTATCATAACTATCCATATGCAACAGGGTAGTATGCCCGCCCGAAACAACCAAGCAAACAAACGGCGGCTCCAAATCTGTATCAATGAAATTGGCCGAAATATGACCGCGAATATGATTCACGCCCACAAGTGGCAAACCCGCCGAGAAGCTCAACCCCTTCGCGTAGTTCAAACCGACCAAAAGCGCCCCCACAAGCCCCGGCCCGTATGTAACAGCGATTGCATCAAGGTCAGCGAAAGTCAGCCCCGCCTTTTCCATAGCGGCAGCAACAACCATGTCAATCTTTTCGACATGACTACGCGACGCAATCTCGGGCACAACACCGCCATATGCCTTGTGTATGTCAATCTGCGAGAAAATCTCGTTAGACAGCACAAAGCGCCCGTTTTTCACAACGGCCGCGCTCGTTTCGTCACAGGATGTTTCTATACCCAGTATTAAAATATCATTCATATTGTCCATATTTCACCTATGCAATAAATGGGTTTTCGTAGAACTTTTTCCTCAAGAAGCCGTTAATGAGCGAAGTCGCGACAATACCCGTACAAGCCAACGGAATGAACAGCGTCGTAACATACATCCCGGTCAGCGAAATCATCTTGAATGCCTGAATAATCAACATACCGACAAGCAAGTAAACAGTCACGGGCGCTTGATGTTTCAGTGACTTGAAAATCTGAAAACCCGTCAATAGTGCCAGCGACACTTGCCCCAGTAGTGTCAATATATACATCAAAACGGCTATCATCAATGTCGCGGGTATCAGCACCAGACTAGCAAAACAGATGAAACCCAGCGCAAGCATAATGAAATACCCAACAAGCCCATGCCGCGCCACATTCGCGGGTTCAAATATGAGCGCCGCCGTGCCCTGCGCGAAGAAACCTCGTTTTATCGCAAAGAGCACGAAACATGCGAAAATCTCCAAGGCGCTGACGATAAGCCGTGCCACAAGCGGCGAAATCTCGACAATCTGGGCGTTCGGGTTCGCGCCGTAATACACATCAGAACAAATCGATAACACAAACCCGTCGAACTTATCATGCACAATCGCCGTTGAGTAGAACAGAACGACATTGCGCGGCGAAAAGTCATGAATTTCGGCCTCTGACACCATATAAACAAGCGCCTTCGTCCGAAAATACGGCACTTCGCGGTCACGGAAGATAAACCCCCCAGACATGCCAATAGTAGCGGCGCCATACACAGCGCCGCTACACACAAGTGACATCACGATAGTGATTGCGAGTGCCAAAAATAATTTCTTAATCCTCTGCATGTTTGGTTTCATCATTAGCGAACAATCTGTTGCGGAACAGGTAGAGCACAACGCCCGCGACAGCGCAAATTCCCAGACTTAAAAATCTATAATCCATAACAAATTGAGCGAGTGTTTGTGACACTACGGTTACGAGACTCAAGAAGTTTGTCACATAACCCTGTGCTACGGCCGAGAACGGTCTTACAAAATCGACATAAGCCGCCATTGACGGTACAGTCGAAAGAAAATCGAGAATCGCGCCGCTGTTCATGAATACAACGAATACGCCGCCAAAGAGTACCGATACAATCGCGCAAATTACGTAAATCGCCATATCCGTATAACGCTGTGGTTGCGGAAGCTTATCAATCGCCGCCATTACCCTGTTTTCAAAGCCATCCGGCGCGGTTTCTATCGCCATTGCCTCAAAGTCCAGCTTCATTGATGCGTACAGTTCAAATTCGCGCTTACACTCTGCGCAAGTCGCCACATGCGCTTCAAGTTTCTTTTGTTCAGCCGCCGTCAGGCAACCGTCCAGATACTTCATCATTAAATCGTCATTACAGCCCATATTTTTTCACCCCTTTTTGAGCTTTAATGTTCCAGTGCTAAAATCAAGTCTTTCAACATTTTCCGCCCGCGGAAAATTCTGTTTTTGACCTTAGAAAGCGGTTCTCCCGTTATGTCCGAAATCTCCTGATAACTAAGCCCTTGGCTGTGAAACAGCACAATCGGTATTTTGTACATATCGGGTAGGTTGTTTACAATGTCTACAAGCTCCGTGCGCCTTTCTTTCTCAACAGTCGCCGTTTCTGGCGAGTCTGTGTCGGAGGCCGGCAATTCAAACTCCATCTCGTCTATCGGCACGGTTTCTTGCTTGCGCTTGCGGCGGTAGTCAATGACGTGATTTGTCGTTATACGTATAACCCATGTCGAAAATTTATAGTCAGGGTAATATTTATCCAAACTCTTATAAAGCTTTATGAACACCTCTTGCGATAAATCCGCCGCGTCTTCACGGTTATTAACCATACGCAGAACGACCGAAAACACCAGATTCTTGTAGCGCTTCACAAGCTCCGCGAAATAGTCTTTATTGTCTTTCAGCGTTAGCTGAATTACCTCAAAATCAGAAAGGCTTGAACAGTCTTTCACTCAATCACCCCGCCTGTTCTTATATACGTACAAAAGCGGCGCATGTTTAATAAATCTCTTCCGTTTCGTGAAATAATATCGTCTTAGTCATGCGGTCTTTTCCGATATGGCTGTTTACATAGACTTTCCGCGCGTTTTGAAGAAATTCTTGCGGGTTTGTCATGGCGGGCGAGAAGTGCGTTAGCCAAAGCTCTGCTGCATTCGCCTCTAAAGCCAGTTCGGCGGCTTCGCGGAAAATCATGTGCTTATGCGCCTTAATTCTGTCGTAGCGTTCCTCATCACCTATCATGCCCTCGCAAATGAACAAATCAGAATTTTCGGCAAACGCGGGTATGTCGAGAGTAGGTCGCGTGTCGGTTATATAACACAGCTTTATCCCACGCCTAGTGTCGCCTAAAACCATATCGGGCGTATAGATTTTTCCATTATGTTCTATTGTTTCTCCCTTTTGTAGCAGTGACCAAAACTGAACGGGCAAATCCAGCTTCTTGGCTTTGTCTATGTCAAACTTACCAATCCGCTTTAAGTAGAAAGAATATCCCAAGCACGTCATTCTGTGGTCAAGCGGCAAGGCGCGAACCTCTAACCCCGCAAGATTTAACGGTTCATCCGTGCCTGTTTTTGGTATCTCGATGATATTGATGTTATATGGCAATTCAGGCGTAATTACACACAAACCCGCAACAACACTCCCAATCCCGGGTGGCCCGACAATCGTCATCGGTTCTTCACGCCCGCTGTTACCAATCGTAAGTAACAACCCCGGCAAGCCCGACACATGGTCAGCATGGAAATGGGTCACGCAAATAACGCCGATATTCTTGAAGCCCCAGCCCAAGAGTTTCAGCGATACTTGCGTGCCCTCTCCACAGTCAACAAGCACCATCTGACCATTCGAGCGAATCAACAGCGAAGCCAAATAACGGTTCGGCAGGGGCATCATACCGCCCGTGCCGACCAAAGCAATATCCAACATAATACATCCTACTTAAAACTAATTTTCTACGGGTTTCATAGTCGGGAAGAACAGCACGTCACGAATTGAATGTGAGTTCGTCAACAGCATTACCAATCTGTCAATCCCAATACCAAGCCCGCCCGTCGGGGGCATACCATATTCCAGAGCAAGCAAAAAGTCTTCATCAAGCGGGTTCGCTTCGTCGTCGCCCATCTGGCGCATCTGCTCTTGCCGCTCAAAACGCTTACGCTGGTCAATCGGGTCGTTTAACTCCGAATACGCGTTCGCGAACTCACGGCATGTAATGAACAACTCGAAACGCTCCGTATAGTCGGGGTTATCGGGTTTGCGCTTCGTCAACGGCGAAATTTCTACAGGGTGGTCGAGTATGAATGTCGGCTGAACGAGCTTGTCCTCAACATACATCTCGAACAAGTCATTAAGTATATTCCCTTTGCCGTATGTCTTCTTAACTTGTATGTTATGCTTCTTCGCGATTTCAACGGCCTGCTCCATAGTATGGACTTCCGAAAAATCAATCCCCGCGTATTGCTTGACCGCGTCAACCATAGTTATTTTCGCAAAAGGCTTCGAGAAATCCAACTCAAACTCGCCGTATTTAATAATAGGCGAATCGAACAAATCAGCTACAAGCTTCTTAATCAGACTTTCCGTCAGTTCCATCATACCATAATAGTCTGTGTAGGCCTGATAGAGTTCAAGCATTGTAAATTCAGGGTTATGCGTAATATCCATACCCTCATTGCGGAAACAACGCCCGAGTTCATACACACGCTCCATGCCGCCCACAATTAGACGCTTTAACGGCAATTCGAGTGCGATACGCATGAACATGCCCAAATCAAGTGTGTTATGGTGGGTCATGAACGGTCTTGCCGTGCCACCGCCCGCGAGTGTTTGAAGTACAGGCGTTTCGGCTTCAAGGAAACCGCGGTTGTCCAAGAAGTTGCGTACACCCTTGATTATTTGAGCGCGCTTTACAAACGTGTCGCGTACTTCGGGATTCACAATCAAATCAAGATAGCGGCGGCGATATCTAAGTTCTTTGTCGCTCAAACCGTGAAACTTCTCGGGCAGAACGTGAAGGCTCTTTGACAGTAACGTCAAACTGTCTGCGTGTATAGAAATTTCGCCCTTTTGTGTACGAAACACTTTACCGACCACACCAAAAATATCGCCCAAGTCCGCTTTCTTAAACTCGTCATAATTCTCATCACCGAGTTCATTCTTGCGAACATAGACTTGTATGCGACCTTTGGCATCGGCTATATCAATGAAACTGGCCTTGCCCATAATACGGCGCGTCATCATGCGCCCCGCTATACTTACGGTCTTGCCTTCGTAATTCTCAAAATCATTATGAATAACCGCGCTGTGTGCATCTGTGTCAAACTTGACTATATGAAACGGGTCATTACCCGCTTCTTGAAGCCGCGCAAGCTTTTCACGCCTTATTCGCGACTGTTCGCTGAGTTCTTCGGCGGAAGGTTCGACAGCTTGTAAAACCTCCGTGTTGTCGTTAGGTTCCATAATCTCTCCTATTTAATTTCCATAATCTCAAATTCGAGTGTGCCGGCGGGGGCTTCTATCGTTACAACTTCGCCCTGTTTTTTGCCAAGAAGAGCAAGCCCTAGCGGACTTTCGTTAGAAATACGCCCGGCTGCGGGGTCGGCTTCGGCCGAACCGACAAGCGTGTATGTTTCTACCTCGTTAAACTCTTTATCAAGCAGTGTAACCGTGCTGCCAAAGCCGATTACGTCCTTGTCTATATCTTCTTCATCAATGACAACGGCGTTTGCGAGCATCTTTTCGAGCGCAACGATACGCGCCTCAATCTCCGCTTGTTCTTCCTTCGCGGAATCATATTCGGCGTTTTCGCTCAAGTCACCTTGACCGCGTGCCTCTTTAATTTTATCGGCAACTTCCTTACGTTTTATTGTTTTAAGCACGCGCAGTTCTTCCTGTCGTGCTTTCAAGCCATCGTATGTTAATACTGTCTTCTTATCAGACACAGTAACATCTCCCTCCATTATCCTTTGCATTATATATGAAGTAACAAGTATTGTCAATTAGAAAAACAGCAACTCGGCGAATCAACCGAGTTGCCTATATTTTAGCGGGTTATTTCAAATATATCCCTATTTTCTGAACGCCATCATATTCTGGCAGTTTATCAGCCCGTCATCATCGAAAACGTCCACTTTGCCCGCAATGAGGGGGGCGGCATAACTGTAGAACCCTTCCTTGATTGAGCAAAGGTTTTCGCCAACCCATTCTTTCGGGAAGTATTTCACGCGGTTTCTGACTTCTGAAAGCGGGGCTTTCTGAATGCCACATGAATACACTTCGCCCGGTTCGCGAACAAGCGCCGCCATATAACCTGTTTCGCCGTCAATGGCAAGCTGTGCCGCCGTGCGCCCGGCGAGTTCAGCTTCACGTAGGTCATTGCCCGAAACGGCGTGCATTGCGCAGCGCTGCATTACGTTAAGTTCAAGGGCGCGAACGTCAATATCGAAGTGTGATTTAATCATACGGCGCAGGGTTTTTCCGATACCGCCCAACTTAACATGCCCAAAGCTGTCCGCTACATCCGCGATATTGATGTAGTGGCCGTTCTCATACCTAATGCCCTCACTGGCGACAATCATGACATAACGGCTACGTGTGAGCGCGTCTTCAACGTCTTTTATGAAGCGGTTGTCGTCAAAGAAGACTTCGGGTAGATAGATGAGGTGCTCCATGCCGCCGATTTTTCTTGCGGCGAGGGCAGACGAGGCGGTGAGCCAACCCGTGTCACGCCCCATAGCTTCAATAATGGCAATCTGTTTCTTGGGGTAACTGGAAATGTCATAATACACCTCGGCCGTGGTGTTCGCAACATATTTCGCCGCTGAACCAAAGCCCGGGCAGTGGTCAGTAATTTCTAGGTCATTGTCAATCGTCTTGGGCACGCCCATTACATGCAGGTCAATGCCGGCTTCACGAGCCATGCGGTCGATTTTATAACATGAGTCCATGCTGTCGTTGCCGCCGATATAGAAGAAATACTTGATGTCGAATTTCTTGAAGATGTCAAGCAAACGCGCATAGTCGCCGCCCGTAGTTGACGATTCGTCAGCGAGCTTATAGCGGCAAGAACCAAACGCCGCGCTCGGCATAAACGGGAGTTTAGCGAACACATTGGGGTCCATAGTGGTTACGTTGTGGAGATTGCCCTCTAAGATGCCCTGAACGCCGTGAACACCGCCGTAAACCGTGATACTCGGGTCGGTTTCAAGAAAAGTCTTGATGACGCCGTAAGCCGAGGCGTTAATAACAGCCGTCGGCCCGCCGGATTGAGCTATGATGCAGTTGCCCTTTAGTTTCATGCCAAATCCCCCCAGATTTAGTTGCTATTTCACTGTGTTCAGCGCAATCTTCATCATGTTTGTGAAGCTCTTTTCACGCTCTTCGGTCGTCGTGTATTCTTCACGGAAAATGAGGTCAGAAACTGTGAGCATACAAAGTGCCTTCTTGCCCGCGCGTGCGGCGTTCATGTAGAGGGCGGCGGCTTCCATTTCGACGGCGAGGATGCCCATCTTGTGCCATAACTTCATATTGTCGTCGTAGTCGTCATAGAATGTGTCGCTGGACAGAATATTACCCACATACACGGGGATATTCAGAGCCTTAGCCGCGTCAACAGCGCCAGAAAGCAATTCATATGAGCAAGTCGGCGCGTATGTGCCGGGCAGGTTATATTGACGCACGAAGTTCGAGTTAGTCGAAGCCGCCATGCCGATTACCACGTCATAGAGGTTTAGGTGTTCAGCCAAGGCTCCGCATGAGCCGATACGGATGCAGTTTTCTACGCCAAAGAAGTTCATAAGCTCATACGAATAAATCCCGATAGACGGCATACCCATGCCTGTGCCCATGACAGAGATTTCGCGCCCTTCATAAGTGCCCGTATAACCGAGAATGTTTCTGACGGCGTTGAATTGCTTGGGGTTGTCGAGGAAGGTTTCGGCGATAAACTTCGCGCGGAGTGGGTCACCCGGGAGCAGAACGGTTTTTGCGATTGGAGCTGTTGGGTTTATGTGCGGTGTGCTTTTAATTTCCATTATAATCCTCCTGAAAATACAGTATTTGTGAGTATTATATATGTACAAACCATTATAGTCAATAGTCTTTGGGCATTTGGGCAAAATTTGTTGTAATACTTGATAAACCATCTCGTCCGCAATCTATTGACAAAGGGGCGTTTTTAGTGTTTAATTATGATATGTATGAAACGGGAGGGATAGTTTGAACTTAGCAGGTTTTGAACGTGCGGTTAAGGCCCTGACAACAAGGTGTACGACTATTTTAGTGGGTTTGGTTGCGGTTTTGGGCATTTTAGCAGTTTTGTTCGCGCTTGTGCCCGGGGTTAATCTGATTATTGTTATTGCTTCGGTCGTTATAGTCATTGTGGTGGCGATTGTTGTTATGGCAATGTGTTCAAGTGGTGTGAAAAAGCGTTTTACGCAAGCACAGGCGACACTTAATCAGGTTGTATCCGGCGGTGAGATGCTGGGCAACAACAATGCTGACGACATCTTGGATATTTCGGAGCTTCGTGGGGTCACACAGGGGATTCTGGACGAATTGTATCGCTTACGTGATGAACGCGCTAAAGGCAATCTTGTTTACCATACCGATACAAAACGGTTTAACGGGGTTTATGCCGCGATTTTAGGCGCGGCGATTGATGCTGTTGACGCAAGCGGCGCAACACTGTCGGCTGTAAATGCGGCGGCTAAGGGTCTTGTTGACGGGAAGATTAGCGATGACCTCATAAAAACAGTAGCTAACCCCAGCGAAGCGCTGTTGACTCTTGAAACACTCAGAAAACAACTTGTATCTGTTGTTGCGAGTGTTGAGCAGGTAAAAGCTGAAGTGGCTTCGGGGCATTTCAGTTCTGACAGCTATGAAAAGGCATTCCCGGGGGTATTCAGACCCATTCTTGCGAATCTGCAAACCATTTCTGATAATGTGCGCAGTAAAAATTTCTGGTATGAGGGTATGCTCAACGCGATACCGTTCCCGATTTCTGTCACGGACATCGACATGAACTGGACGTTTATTAACACACCTGTTGAGAAAATGTTGGGTGTAAAACGCGCGGACATGGTGGGCAGGCATTGCAGTAACTGGGGCGCGGGCATCTGTAAGACCGAGAATTGCGGCGTTACATGCCTTAAACGCGGTAAAACCCAGACTTTCTTCTCACAGGGCGGCGGATACTTCCAAGTCAATTCTGATTTCTTGTATAACGAACAGGGCGATAAGGTCGGTCATATCGAGGTTGTTCAAGATATCACGGCTCTTCAAGACTTTGAATCTAAGCACACATTTATCGAACAGATTAACGAATCCATGCGGCAATTCAGCTCGGTTGCGTCTACGCTTTCTTCCAGTAGCCAACAGACAGCTGAGGGCGCGAATACGCAATCACAGCTTATAAACACTCTTGCGCATTCGATTATGGACTTGCTCGAACGCGCCTCACAGACGGGCGGTCTTGCGCATCAAGCATCTCAATCGACACGTGAAATCCGCGTCAAGGCAGAGCAGGGAAATGCCCAGATGAAGAATATGCTCCAGTCTGTCAGCGATATGAGCGAGGCGAACCGCTCGATTTATAACATTATCAAAAACATTCAGGATATCGCCTTCCAGACGAACATTCTTGCGCTGAACGCTTCCATCGAAGCGGCGCGCGCGGGCGCGGCAGGCAAGGGCTTTGTTGTAGTAGCCGAGGAGGTTCGAAATCTCGCGACAATGAGCAGTGTAGCCGCCGAGGACAGTAGCCGCCTTATCGGCAATTCTTTGGAGAAGGCCGCCGTTAGCGAACGCATCGTGAGCGATACCATTGAAAGCTTCGGCAATATTGTCGAAGGTATCATGGCCAGTGACGCGAACACACAGAGTATCGCGACTTCGGCAGAATCACAGGTTGAGATTATCGAAAAAATCAATCAGGATATAGCGCGGATTCTTCAAATCGTTCAGCAAAACTCCGCTTCGGCAGAAGAAAGCGCCGCCGCAAGCGAAGAATTGTCCAGTCAGGTTATGAGCTTGCAACAAGAGGCTGACAGGTTCCTTGATGAAGCCAAGAAGAAATAATTAACGATAAGTAATATGAAAAGCGCGTTGCGGTGTATGAATTGCCGTGACGCGCTTTTTTGTCATATAATCCAAGCCCTGCGCAGTATATTGATATTTATAGCGGGGGGAGTGGCACAATGAGAAATAACACCGCAACAAGGGTTCTTTTAGCAGGAAACCCGAATGTCGGAAAGAGCACTGTATTTAACGCGCTAACGGGCATGAACCAACACACGGGCAACTGGGCGGGTAAAACCGTCGTCAGTGCTTCGGGCGAATATATTCACGCAAACAGGCATGTGGCTGTTGTTGACCTACCCGGCACATATTCGCTTGAAGCCGAATCACCCGACGAACGCGCGGCAACCGATATGCTTGAAGCTTCAGCGGATTTGGTTGTTATTGTGGTTGATGCGCTGGCTTTGGGTAGAAATTTATTGCTTGCGCTCCAGATTAGGCAACTGGGCTGTCGGGCATTACTGTGTGTGAATTTCATGAATGTCGCTAAGGCAAAGGGCGTTTCTATAGATTTGGAATTGCTTAGCAAAGAAACAGGCATCCCGGCTATTGGCATCTCAGCGCGTGATAAAAGGTCTACACCGTACATTAAAGATGAGATAGAAAGAGCCATTTATATGGATATGCCCAATTGCACTACCGTTGGCGCTTCGACAAGTGTTTTAATCGCCCGTGCAAACGAAATCGCCGAAGCGGTGACACATAAGGGCAACACACCGACAACAAGACTGGATAGGCGCATTGACAGTTTTGTCACTGGTAAGAAAACAGGTCTGTTTGTGACGATACTGCTTCTGCTCGTTATTCTTTGGCTGACTATAGCCGCCGCGAACAAGCCTTCCGAAATGCTCGGGGAGTTGTTTGGCGGTTGGGAGGGGTGGTTACGTGCCAATATAGCGCCCTTACTGCCGATGTGGTTGGTTGGGGCGTTGATTGACGGCATGTATAAGACGCTCGCGTGGGTTGTGGCGGTTATGTTGCCACCGATGGCGATTTTCTTCCCTATGTTTACGATATTGGAGGACTCGGGTGTTCTCCCGCGTATCGCCTTCAACCTTGATAACTATTTCAAGAAAGCTGGCGCTCATGGCAAAATGAGCCTCTGCATGTGTATGGGGCTGGGCTGTAACGCTGTCGGCGTGTCGAGTTGCAATATTATCGATTCAGAGCGTGAACGCCTGTTGGCTGTTGTCACGAACAACTTCATACCGTGTAATGGGCGTTTTCCTGCGGTGATTCTGCTTTGCGGCATACTTGCGAACGCGCTTTTTGGCTCCACAAATGCGTTTATAACCTCGATGTTCGTGCTGGCGGTTCTGATTTTCTCTGTTATGATAACACTTTTGGTAACCCGTATATTGAGCGCGACAGCTTTTAAGGGTATGAATTCGCACTTTTACCTCGAACTTCCCCCATACCGCACGCCCGACTTCAAAGCCATTCTAGTCAGAAGCCTGTTTGACCGCACGTTGAAGGTGTTGTTACGCGCTATTGTTGTCGCGGCTCCTGCTGGGGTTGTTATCTGGGTGTTGCAAAACACAGCGATTGATGGTATAAATATACTTGGACACATGTCGAATTTTCTTGAACCGGCTGGGTTATTGCTCGGGCTTAACGGCGTGATTTTGACGGCATTCATTTTGGGCTTGCCTGCGAACGAGATAGTTATACCGCTGATTCTGATGATGACGGTTGGTAACACTGCGCTTACGGAATTTGATGCACGGACTGTGGCAGGGGTACTTTCGGGTAATGGCTTCGGGTTATTGACGGTGTTATGTATGTTGATATTCTTCTTAAATCACTACCCATGCGCGACGACACTGTTAACAATTCGACGCGAAACAGGCAGTATCAAGCAGACGGCGCTAGCGTTTATCATACCTACCATAGTGGGTTGTATACTCTGCTTTACCGTAAATCTTTTCGGTAAACTATTCTAAATCACGACAGTTTCGCATATAATGGCGATAATCTGAATTTGGGTGATTCTTATGGCTAGGATATACGAGTTTAGGCAGAAAGAGGTCGTCAATATTAAGGACGGCGCGCGCTTCGGTTTTGTGGCGGAGATAGAGATTGACGTGAAGAAAGGCAGTATTACGAAGATTATCGTGCCCGGCCCCGCGAAGTTCTTCGGCTTCTTCGGGCGCGAACAGGAGTACCGCATACCGTGGGATTCAATCAAGCAAGTCGGCGAGGAGATTATACTCGTTGAAGTGGACGTTTCTAAGGATAAGATATTGGGACCTTGTGAATAATTGAGGTGCTTATGGATTACAGAAGTGAAAGGCGTTACACGTGTTGTTTTACGGGGCATAGACCGCAAAAGTTGCCGTGGGGCGCGAATGAGAACGATACGCGTTGTAAAAGACTTATAAATGATGTCGAGGCGTATATTGAACAGATGATACAGGGCGGTTATGTGAATTTCATTTCGGGTGTTGCGCTTGGCGCTGATATTCTTTGCGCTGAGATTGTGATTAGGTTGAGGAAGCTCTACCCGCATATACGGCTCGAATGTGCCATACCATTCCCTAATCAAGCTAAGCTTTGGTCGCCGATTGATGAAAATCGGTATAGGCGGGTACTGGAGCAATCGGATAAGCGGACAGTCATCTCACCACATTATGCGAAGTGGGCGTTTGGCAGTCGAAACCGCTATATGGTCGATAACTCGTCACTGCTGGTAGCGGTTTGGGGCGGTGATTTGGGCGGCACGGCGAATACGATTACGATGGCGAAGAATGCAGAATTGGAAATAAAGGTCTTTGGTTTGGCGCAATACGCGCTGTAGTTTTGGCGTTTCGGAGGTAATATGAAAATTGCGGTTGTAGGTGGCGGCTTCGCGGGCGCTTCGGCGGCGTTCACTGCGGCAAAAGCAGGGGCTTCTGTCACGCTCTTTGAGCGCACAGACTTACTGCTTGGCACGGGGCTTGTCGGCGGTATTATGTATAACAATGGACGAATGGACGCGGCGGAACAGATGAAGACTCTCGGTTTCGGCGCGTTTTTTGATGTATTGTTTGATTGCGCGTTGCATAGGGGCGTGGACTTTCCTAAGCATGAACACGCGATTTTACTTGATGTTACGAGGATAGCGAATGTTGTGTTGAGGGCTTTGCGTCAGGTGGGCGTTGATGTTCACTTGACAGAACGCGTCTTTGGCGTCGAAGGTGATAGTGGCAAGCTGGATTTCCTATTAACACCGAAAGCGCGGTATGACGCTGATGCGTTCATTGACGCGACTGGTTCAAGCGCGGTAATACGCAACTGTAGCCATTATGGGAACGGTTGCGCCATGTGTATTCAGCGTTGTCACATGTTTGGAGCAAGGATAAGCATGTCAGAGAGTACACGAACAGCAAAGGGCGCAATGAGTGGCTCGTGTAAGTTGCTGAAAGAGAGCCTGTCAGAAGAGATTCAACAGGTCTTGAATAAAAACGGTGTCGCGATTATCCCCGTGCCGCGCGAATTGCAGACAGATAAAACAGGTATCAAGGCGTGTAGGCAGTATGCGGACAACGCGTATACCGAGAATATCGTGTTGCTTGATACGGGCTGTGCGAAGATGATGACGCCGTTCATGCCCTATGAGACTCTGCAACAAATTCCGGGGTTCGAAAATGCTCGATATATCGACCCGATATGCGGCGGGCAGGGTAACTCAATAAGGCTGACAGATTATGCCGAAACGGATGAAAACATGCGCGTTGTGGGCTACGATAACCTCTTAGCTTGCGGCGAACGTGCGGGGCTACTCGTGGGGCACACCGAAGCCATTGTCACAGGCACATTGGCGGGCATCAACGCCGTGAATATAGCAAGCGGGCAGCCGATTTACAGCTACCCGCAAGAAACGGTTATGCACGAACTGATTAGCGCCAACCTAAATAACAACTCAACAAGAACCTACGAAAAACTCACATTCTCAACGCCGCCCATAGAACAGTAACATCACCATAAACATAAACATGACATCTGCCGTGCTCATTGGCGCGGCATTTGTCGTGGGTATCGGGGCGTTAGTATTGCCGGGTGGCGCAGCGGTTCTCGGCGGCGTCTGCGCGGGGGTATTAGTAGTTGGTTTTCTCACTGCTTCTACGGGTTCATCAGGCAATGCCGCCCGCCTGTGGTATCCAAAATCTCGCTCCATAAAATCACCTCTTTTGTGAATATATGAAGCGCAAAAAGCCCTTATTCCCCGGTGTATGGGGCCGTTTCGACGTAACTGACGGCATATGAGCCCATTTGTTTCCACGCCGACGCGAAGTTTTCACGCTTTGCGGCGTTCTCTCGGTTGTAGGGGTCGTTGAAATAGACATAGGTGTCGTCAAAACCCGTCACCAAAACCGAATGCTCGCTGTATGTAGCCTGAACAGGCCCCGAAGCCGTTTCCCAAGTCTGTAGTGAAGTTTGAGGCAGAGTGGCGTATGTTGTGTTGATAATAACCCAAACAGGTTTCTCACTGCTCACTTGCGCAAGCACCATGTCAAACTCACAGCCTGTCAAATCAATGGGGTTCGCGATATATTGTTCTGCCAGACGAAAAATCGGCGCGGCATAAACGCCGTAACCGTTCTTTTTAGTGTCATACATATCTCCGACAAAACCTACGTTTGGGTTACCATAATATGTGCGCCCGTTTTTGACCGTGAGGGGTGTTGTGTCCTTCTCTATGCGCTCGGCCAGTTCCATTTTATCAACCTCAATACCGGCGTAATTGAGCATCATACAAAGCGCAGTGACTTCACAACCGCGCGGCAACTCAGGTAACTGCTCAATGAGTGGCACATCTTCAATGAAATTCGGCGCGGGAACCATGCCACGTGTCCAGAGGACTTGATTTGTGCGCCTGTGTATGACCTCGGCTTGTGCGAAATTCTTCGTATACGCGACTGCTTCGCTGAGTTTGCCGAAATACTCATACCGCTTATCGCCGATACGAACAGTGAAGGCGGGCAGGTTGTCCCATACCTTTTCGGGCGCGTCATTCTTCGTTATATACGCATTGGGCAATGAACGTGCGTGAACGATAGCCTCATCGAATGAGTTAAATTCACGCTTATGGTTATTATCAGAAAACACATGAAAACGCTCGCCCTTATCGGCTTCAACAGTAGCCGTAAAACGTGGCGTTTCACGCGCATTCGACATCGCTGACATAAACACACTATAGAAAATTACTATGCCCGCAAGCAACGCGACAACGAGCGTGACAACAATTATTAGGATTTTCTTCATTATTATACCGTTATCTCTTTCAATTTTTCTAATTCTATGCTATAACATAATATAGAATCTCCAGAAATATTGCAAGCGTTGAGAGGAAATATTATGTTATTGAATTGTATGGGAATAGCTATGGCTTTTGGCGTCAAAGAAGTCCTCACGGGCGTCGATTTCACGCTGGAAGAGGGCGAGAAGGTCGCGCTTGTGGGGCCGAATGGCGCAGGAAAGACTACTCTTTTTAAGATATTGACGG
The DNA here is from genome assembly GCA_964583165.1 of uncultured Defluviitaleaceae bacterium. GTDB lineage: Bacteria > Bacillota > Clostridia > Lachnospirales > WRAX01 > CAZOVK01. Next base: position 43,782 of record CAZOVK010000004.1, read on the forward strand.
GCGAGTATGAGGCGACGGGTGGTTCAATCGCCATGAAGCGCGACATTCGCATCGGTTATCTGTCGCAGATGACAGAACTAGACCCCGATAGGACGATTTTGGAAGAGTGCACATCCGTTTTTGCGCCTTATTTAGAAATGGAAACAGAGTGTCGCCGACTTGAGCATGAAATGGCACATTTGACGGGTGACGAACTCGAACGCGTGATGAATCAATACGCTAAATTGACGCATGAGTTTGAAACGGGCGCAGGTTATGGGTATGAAAGCCGCGTTAAGTCCGTTGTGCGTGGGCTTGGGTTTTCTGATGAAGAAGCGAATGCGAAAACGTCGCGGTTTTCGGGCGGGCAAAAGACGAGAATCGCCTTAGGTAAGCTCTTGTTGCAGGAACTCGACCTACTGCTTCTGGACGAACCGACAAACCATTTGGACATGCCGAGTATTGAATGGCTGGAAGATGTGTTCATAAAGAACTACAAGGGCGCGGTTATCATCATCTCGCATGATAGATACTTCTTGAATAAGACCGTTACTAAGGTTATTGAGATAGAGTTTGGCAAGTCTAAAAGTTACAACGGCAACTACGAAACCTACGCGCTTCAAAAAGAGGTTGACCGCGAAATCGAGATAAAACACTATCTGAACCAACAGGCAGAAATCAAGCGGCAAGAGGAAGTCATACGATTGCTCCGTTCATTCAACCGCGAAAAGAGCATCAAACGCGCCGAAAGCCGTGAGAAAATGCTCGCAAAGGTTGAAAGGCTCGACAAACCGCGCGAACAGAGCGACCCCATGCGGCTTGTGCTCGTGCCACAGGTTGAGAGTGGCAATGACGTGCTTATGTTATCTGAGGTTAAGAAGAGCTTCGGCGATTTTGTATTGTTCAAGGATGTGAACTTCACAATACGCAAGGGCGATATCGTCGCGCTTATCGGTGCTAATGGGGTAGGCAAGACTACTCTGATTAACATGATAATGAATGCGGCTCGTAGCCGTGTGTCGGTCGGCGTGAGCGGGTTGATACGCTTGGGTACGAATGTTATCACGGGTTATTTCGACCAAGAGTATACAGAACTTAACGAAAACAATACAGTCTTTGACGAAATCAAGAACACATACCCGCTTATGAAGCCGGGCGCAATCCGAAACGCGCTCGCGCTGTTCTCGTTCACGGGTGATGATGTATTCAAGGTTATCGCTATGTTGTCGGGCGGCGAAAAGGGGCGGCTGTCACTCTGTAAGCTCATGCTGTCAAAGGCAAACTTCCTACTTCTTGATGAACCGACAAACCACCTGGATATGATGAGTAAGGAAATACTCGAACGCGCTTTAGAAGGTTACGCGGGCACGATTTTCTATATCTCGCATGACCGTTATTTCATCAACCACACGGCGGAAAAAGTCATTGAATTGACACCTGACGGCGCAACACTCTATCACGGCAACTATGACTATTACCTAGAAAAGAAGGCAGAAAATGAGGCCGAAGAAAAGTTAGAGAAGCCCGCTGAAATCAAAATCGCCCGTGAGCAGACCAAGCGCACAAAGAATGACGCAAAGAAACAGGCGGCGGCTCTAGCGAAGCTTGAAAAGGAAGCCCAAGCGCTCGAAAACGACATTGCCGCGCTGTCAACGCGCCTAGAATCAGAGGCGGCCAGCGACCACGTTCTCGCTTTAGAGATATATAATGAGCGCGAAGAAAAGGAAATGCGCCTGCTAGAACTTTACGCCCAAATTGAGGACGCGTCTAACTATAGCAATTCCATGTTTTAACGACAGTTGACGAAGACACAATCACGAATGCTTCAACGTGTTGTGGCAAGGAAAGGTGTCAATTAAAACCGGAATTGCGCTAACGAGTATATGTTACAAAAGTGTGACTTATTAAAATCTTTGTTAATTCTTGAAAAAAGGTTTATTGTCGCGTAATTTTATGTTATAATGAAACAAAATTGTAAGATGAATGCGCGACTTTAATATAGATGGGTGATTGTGTGGACTATATTGAGATTACCGGCGGCGTACCGCTGTCGGGCGAGGTGAGTATTTCCGGGGCGAAGAACGCGGCTGTCGCGATAATACCGGCGGCTATTTGCGCTCATGGCGTGACGGTGCTTGAAAACCTGCCGAATATTGAGGACGTACATATCCTCACAGAAACACTCCAGGCGATGAATATAGAGTGTGAGAAACTCGACGACTACACCTTACGGATTGATTCAAGCAAGCTCGAAACACATATGGCCACTTTTGACGCGCTGAAACGCATGAGGGCGTCTTATTACCTTATAGGTGCGCTTCTGTCGCGCTTTGGGTGCGCTGAAGTCGCCATGCCGGGCGGCTGTAATTTCGGCGACAGACCGATTGACCAGCATATCAAGGGTTTTGAAGCCCTCGGCGCGAAGGTTTCGATTGAACACGGCATTGTTAAGGCCTACGCCGACGAACTTGTGGGCGCGAATATTTATCTGGACATAGCGAGTGTCGGCGCTACAATCAATATTATGTTGGCGGCTGTGACCGCTAAAGGCCATACGGTAATAGAAAACTGCGCTAAAGAGCCTCATGTTGTTGATGTGGCGAATTTCTTGAATATGTGTGGCGCTAATATCAAGGGCGCGGGCACTGACGTAATCAAAATCACAGGCACAACACAAATGCACGGCGCTAACTATACGATTATACCTGACCAGATTGAAGCGGGTACATACATGATAGCCGCGGCAATCACGGGTGGTGATGTGACGGTTTCTAACATCATACCCAAACATATGGATTCATTGTCGGCAAAGCTTCGCGAGATGAACTGCACAGTCACCGATGGCGATGACTTTATACGGGTTTCCACTATGGGGCAGAAACTGAATGCTGTTAATGTCAAAACAATGGTTTACCCGGGTTTTCCGACAGACTTACAGCCCCAGATGGCATCTTTGCTGTCAGTGTGTGAGGGGACAAGCATAATCACTGAAACGGTGTTCGAAAACCGCTTCCAATATATCAATGAGTTACGCCGTCTGGGTACGAAAATCACAGTGGATGGGCGCGTCGCCGTTGTTGAAGGTGTGAAACGTCTGTCTGGCACAGAGGCATTCGCGACTGACTTACGCGCGGGCGCGGCGCTCATTGTCGCGGGTTTGGCGGCAGAGGGCACTACGCGCATAGGTAATGTCAAATTCATCGACCGTGGGTATGAAAAGGTTGAGGATAAGCTCACGAAACTCGGCGCGATTATCAGGCGCGTTGATATATAGCTATTAAGACCGAACAAAGAACGCGCGTTCACCCACAAAAGGCTGATAACGCGCGTTCTTTGTTTATCTTTTTATGAGTTCCCTCAACTTTTCGACGTATCTGTTCGCATATGCTAAACTGAACTGACCGTGCTTCATGCCTTGGGCAATGAGTAATTCACTGTCGGGTATTGTTTCATTGAGCTTAACGGCTGATTTTAACATGATGGGTATTTCTTTCTCACCCACGACAACCAGTGTTTTCGCCTTTGTTTGTGAGATACCTTCTTTCAGTGGGTAGTTGCCGTTACTTAGCGCCATATTGATAAGACTTTGCTTTGACATGAGTTTGCTGTCCTCGAAATAGAGGTCAAACATTGATTCGGGTATACCCAGCGTTTTAGCCTGTAAAACTGAGAACCAACGACGCTTGACTAAACCATAGAACAGCCTATAAGTCGGCACGGTCAGTGCCGTGGCGAGCTTTATTGGGTAAACCAGCGCGCTCTCAATAACCGCATACCCCGCGATATTTGGTCGGCGTGACAACACCTCTGTCACAATCTGTGCGCCCAACGAAAGCCCACACAGCGCAAGAACATGCCCGTCGCAAAACTTGTCAATATAGTCTACTAGCTTGCCCGCCGAATCCTCAATGCTTATGAAGTCTTCACTGAACGCCTCACCGTGACCGTCAATTATGGGCACTATAAGGTGATAGTCGTTCACCAACCTGTCAACAAGCGGTTGGAGCGACCAAAAGCTCAATCCACCGCCATGTAGCAAAACCATTTTAGGTCGCCCCGCCTGACCATGTTCCTTGAAACGCATATTTAACCCCAGTAATCATTTTTATCATCAGCATTACGCAGTGTGAAAATCGCCGCCATGCTTTTTAGCGTGTCAGACTGTGACGCGAGCTCTTCAGAAGCAGCCGTGGCTTCTTCGAGTGATGCGGTTGTTTCGTTTACGACCTGATAGATTTTGTCAATCTCGGCTTCAATCGTACTGACCTCGGCAACTTGCACCTGTGCCGACACGTTTATCGCGTTCATGAAGCCGTTGAGTTGGTCCATGTTGCCGACAATACCCGAAAGTAGGCGCGCCGCTTGTTCGGCTTGAATCGTGCCGTCTTTGATTCGCTTAATAGCATCTTCAACAAGTTCGGATATGTCAGCCGCCGCCTGTTGGGCTTGACCGCTCAACTCCTTGACCTGATTGGCGACGACAGTAAAACCGCGCCCATGCTGACCCGCGCGCGCCGCCTCAATAGAGGCATTCAGCGCAAGGATATTGATTTGGAAGCTGATGTCGTCGATTGACTTAGTAATCAAATTGATGTTATTAGAAACCTGTTCAATCGCCTGCATAGCTGACAGCAATCGTTGCATCTGTTTGTTCGAGTTGTCAACGGCAAGCTTTGTCGCATCAGCCATTGCGTTGGCGCGTTCGGCGGCTTGGCTGTCGCTTGAAATTTGGTTCGTTACCGAGTGCATCATGTCATTGAGCGCATTCATCGATTCGCTTTGAACCTTCGCGCCGTTCGCGATTGACACATTATTTTGAGAAATAATCTTCGCGCCACCTGCCACTTGTTCTGTAGCGCTTGATAAATCGGCCATGATGTCGTTGAAACGACCGATAATGGTATTGATAGACTCTTTAATCAGCCCGAACTCGCCCAAAAACTCCATATCGATTGATACGTCAAGGTTATTCGCGGCGACTTGTGATAGAACGGCCGTAATCTCTTTGATATATAACGATAAACCGTGCAGAATATTGTTAATCGAGTCCTTAATAACAAGGAAGTTGCCCTTGTATTTGCCCGTCATCAGTACGTCAAGGTTGCCGTTCTTAAAGCTGTTCATGACTTGCTCAATCTCTGCGAACACGGTTGTAAACGGCTGAACAACACTGTCAATGTCCTTTAACAGTGCATTCCATTCGCCCTCATACTCGGCGGAATTGGTTTTAGTATCAAGCCGCCCATCCTTAACGGCCGTTATAATCGTCTCTATCTCCGTTTTTAGCCCCGAAAGATTGCGCTTTAGGGTATTAACAGAGTTGGTGAGCATCATGCGGCTGCCGGGGTAATTGGGCACTGTCGCTCTGAAATTGCCCGTGGCTAAGGCGTTCAGAACTATGTTGATATCATTAAGCATCTTCACATAGGAAGAAACCATGCTGTTAACACCAATAGCAACCTCATTATACGCGCCCTCGTAACGTTCATCGTGTATGCGGTACTCCATATTGCCGTTCTCATGCTCAACAGACAGATTATGAATGTCGGCTATTACATCGGTAATCATCTTAATAATGTGAGAATACCCTTGCGCGAGTTGCCCAAACTCGTCGTTGGCCACCTCAGGCACACCACCGGAGAAGTCACCTGTTGCCACACGGTCTGATAACGACGTAAGCATTTTGAGGGGTTTGATTATACGACCGGTTGTTCTTATGGTTACAATGGTTATGGCGATTGCGATAAGAATAAACGCCAGAATTATCGCGTACATAATCATATTGTTGAGTTTGTTTATCTCGTTATACGGTATTATCAAAGTGACCTGTAGCGGTGTCGTCCCCGAAAGAACAGTTGACTTTATGCTGACACCAAGAGAGCTACGACCGTTTATTTGACTGTCAGTGGTGAAATTATATACCTCGTGATTGCCGCCGGATGTGAAGTGGTTTACATATTCACCCATTGCTTCTTCTCCGATATTGGTATGAATAGGTGAGTATACTATGAAGTTGTTTGAGTCCGTGATAGTGATGTATCCTGTGTCATATATTTTCGCCATGCCGAACATCTCATATAGACTATCCATGGTGAAGTCAACGCCAACAACACCAAGAACATGCCCCTTAGCATCTATTATGGGCATTGTCAGTGTCAGATAGAAAGCGTCGTAACCGTCTTCTTCAAAGTAATAAGGCTCTGACAAATAGGTTTGTTGTGTGGCAACAGGCACACAATAATAATCCCATTCATATTCAGCGTCACTACCATCGGGGCTATCGCTTGTTTCAATGGTACCAATTTCGGTGTATTCAACATAGATATACATGCGCCCTGTTTCGGTGCCATATTTTGTGCGTATGTATTGGTCGTCGAGGTCATCGAATGTGTTATGGTCCATCATAACAAAAATGGCGGCGGCATTATCAACAGTCGGGAGGGTATCGAGAAGAATACTCTCAACACCTTCACGGCTGAAGTTCAATTCGTCCATATTTATTATGGTTGTCAGGCTTGACAGTAATGTGTTCAGCGCACATTCCGCCGAATCCAGCGTGTTTGAGAGTTGATTGGCGTATGTTTTGCCCTTTTCCTGCGCCAGAGCTTTTGCTTGAGAGTCTGACAAATAACCCAACGAAAAATAGAGGATTAGTACACCCGCGACCATGCCGACTAGCAGGGTTAATACTATGGGTAATGTAATTTTGTATTTGACGGAAAAGAACTTCCCACCTGTTTTGGGTTTCTTCTGCATTGCCATAACACCACCGCCTGTTAGAATCTTATTAGTTTGAGTATTCAGCTATTCTGTAACTGATACGCTTGCTTGACTACGAGCCGCAATCCGCAACGTCAGCGCCGCGAACAATTCGGGGTGATTGTTTTCAAGTATTGCCGCGACTGTATCGAAAGCGGCTTCAGGGCTGTTGTTTTCTTCGCTTAAATGCCCGAGGTAGATGTGTTTTAGGCGTTTTGAGAGAACCTCTGACAGGAGCATACCGCATGATACGTTGGATAGATGCCCGTTTTTGCCCAGTATACGCCTTTTCAGATGTTCGGGGTATGAACCGTTCACTAGCATATCCACGTCGTGGTTGCTTTCAATGAGCATGATGTCAGAATCGGCTATGTTCTCGATTATCGTATCGGTTATATGCCCCATATCCGTGCATACGGCCACTTTCTTTGCCTTATAAAACGCCGCATATCCGACTGGCTGACTGGCGTCATGCGGTATCGGGAAGGCGTTTATTGTCAAATCGCCAACAATCAGACTCTCATCGGTATAGATATGGCGCCGGTTACTCACTTCAATATCTCCTACAAGCTTTGACCTGTCACAGGCCAGCCACGTCCCGGGCGTAGCAAAGACAGGAATGCCGAACTTTCGCGATAACACGCCCGCGCCCTTGATGTGGTCGCTGTGTTCATGTGTGATAAACACCGCGTCGGGCGGCGGCATGTTTATGGCGCGAAGGGCCGTAATAATCCGCTTTGCGCTGATGCCCGCGTCAAATAAGACACTCGTATTGCCCGCGCGAAGGTATACGGCGTTGCCCTCCGAACTGCTTGCGAGCGGGCAAAAGAATAATTCCATAGTTACTCCTGTAGTTTCTTTTGTTCGGCTTCTTTAATGCCGGTAGTTAATTCTTGTAAAAACTCAACCTTCTTTTTGGGCGATACGTGAATCATACCCCACGAGCGCTTGCCCCAGCGAATTTCTATGCGGTCAGTCGATAACGCCGCCGACGCGAGCCAACTTTTTGTGGGTCTGACGCTTGTGATGTCGCTGTAACGAACGACGAAATTCATTATGAGCCCACACTTAATCATAATCGCATCTTGCATGAGTATATAACGCGTATCAACGAGCATGGGTAGAAGAATCAGAAACGTAACACCGGCGATGATATAAGTCGCGATACTATAACCCACCAGATAAAGCATGAGCATGGTCAGCGCGAAGAATACCGCGATAACTAGATAGAACCACCAGTCAACCTTTGAACGATAACTTGTCATATTAACCCCTTATATATTTCATTGTGGCGCAAACCTCTAGGCTTAACGCCTTGAGCCTCTCATACTCGGCGCGGTCATTGGCATTGATTGTCGCCATGAAGTGAGCCGCCTCGTGACCCATAGCGTTTTTGAGCGTTTCGGGCGCGTAACTCTCGGGCGCCTGACCGTTCTTAACGAGCGTAACACTCTGTAATGTCGAGCAACCATCAAACACAAGACCTCCGCTTTCGCCTATAATCTGGTTGTTGATGAGGTTTTTCGCGACCTTGCCATAAGACATGCTTACACAGAAGCCGTCATATTCGAAAATCGCGAAGCCTAGACCGTCAATGCCGTTTTCAAACTTAACCAATTTTTTCTCTATAGATTTCGGTGTTCCGAACAGCGCGAGTGTAAAAGAGATAGGGTAGATACCGATATCGTTTGTCGCGCCACCGTGCATATCGGGGTTGAACACATTCGGATTTTTACCCGCTTTATAGTCGTCATACTTTGACGAGTAGCTGTTATAACTAATCGACACCGAACGAATAGGCCCGATTTCGCCCATTTTCTCTTTTAACAGCTCAAAACCCGGGAGCTGTATGTGCATGAGGGCTTCGAACAGATAAACGCCGTTTCTTTCAGCCGTTTCGTATAGGTCTTTCATAACCTCCGGGTCGGTCGCGAGAGGCTTCTCCGCGAAAACATGCTTGCCGTGTTCAAGGAAAATCTTCGCCTGAATCGGGTGTAGGACGTTTGGTGACGCGATATAGACCACATCAATATCAGACTGTGCCATTGCTTCAATATCCGTGAATGTATGCGCAAAGCCTAGCTTTTCCGCGCTCTTTTTTGCCTGTTCTTCCGTGCGCGAATACAATGCGTGTAAGACATAACCCGCCTGTTTGGCCGCGTCAACAAACATTTCCATAATCCAACTGGTGCCGATTGTACCGAGTTTCATAATATACCCCCGTTATTCTGCAAATTGTATTTCGTATAGCTCTTTATAAGTACCACCAAGCGCAAGCAGTTCTTCATGCGTGCCGCGTTCGGCGATTTCACCGTGTGACATAACAATTATTTGGTTCGCGTTCTGGATGGTTGATAGCCTATGCGCTATGACTATAGTCGTGCGCCCTTTCATCATTTTTTCTAGCGAAGACTGGATAATCTGCTCGTGCTCCGTGTCGATGTTCGCCGTGGCTTCGTCAAGAACGAGTACACGCGGGTCAAACGCTATGGCGCGCGCAAAACTAAGGAGTTGCCGCTCACCGGCAGATAAAGTCGCGCCGCGTTCTGCCACGGGTTCTTCATAACCGCGTCTAAGCTTCGTTATAAACGCGTCTGCGCTCACAAATTCAGCGGCTTTGGCGGCATCGGCGGGTGTAATGGCCGTGTTGTGAAGCCTTATGTTTTCTAGGATATTCCCCTCAAACATGAACACGTCTTGAAGCACAACAGCCACACGCTCACGCAAGAATTTCAGAGGGTATTCGCGAACGTCCACACCGTCTAGATAAATTCCACCCTTTTGAATCTCATAGAACCGCCCGATAAGGTTGATTATTGTTGTCTTGCCCGCGCCAGTTGAACCTACAAACGCCGTAGTTTCGCCCGGCTTTATGCGGAAGCTGATGTCTTTTAGCACCCAATCTTCATTATTATACGCAAACCAAACATGCCTAAACTCGATATCGCCCTTAAACGCCTTGTGTGACACGCCGACTTCTAAATCTTCCGTGAACTTTTTGTTATCGAGAAGCTCGAAGATACGTTCAGCAGAAACCGTCGCGGTTTGTATCGTTGTAAACTGGTCGGCTATGTCGGCTATCGGGCGGAAGAACTTGCGCGTGTATGTGATGAAGGCGAAGAGAAGCCCCACGTCAAGTTTCAAGTCGAGAATCGCGCCCGCTGAAAACCATATCAATATCGATATACCCAAGCTGTTAATCATTTCACTGGCGGGGCGAAACATCGCGTTCATCATTACCGCGAGCTTGTTCGCCCTGTTATAATTATCATTCAAATCGAGAAATTCCGCAAGCTTTTGTTTTTCTTTGACAAAAATCTGGGTAAGGCGCATACCGCTGATGTTTTCGGCGAGGAAGGCGTTAATCTGCCCCAAATACTTACGGATAACGCGGAAATTTTCTTTGAACTTTTTATTGTAGATGACGGTTATCACTATTATAATGGGAAGCACCGAAAAACTCACGGCCGCCATGCCCACGTCCATGTTGAACATGGCGATTATGATACCGATAACGAGCACGGCCGACTCGAACAGGTTTACGACAACGCTGGAATAGACCTCCGAGAGTGCTTCAACGTCATTCGTGGCGCGAGTGAGGACGGAACCTGCCGCATTCTCGTCAAAAAACTTGAAACTCATGCGCTGAATATGCGCGATAATGTCCATGCGGATTTTGTGGACAATTTGTTGACCCATCTCGTTCATTACCCAGATTTGGGCGTATGTACTCACGCAGGCAAGAGCGACCATAGCAAGGTATGCCATACCCAAACCGAAGACGTTAATCGAATTGTCGCCGCCAACCATATAACCGTCAATTACTTCCTTGATTATATAGGGGTTGACCCATTCTTTCACGTTGATGACGACAGCCAACACGAGGGCGAGAGCGAACAGCCCCTTTTTATATCCGAACATCTTTATCATGCGCGGCCAGACGCCGCGTTTTTCGGCTACTGTTTCAGTTCGCATTCAGGTCACCCCCCGCCTGTAGCGCGTCAAGGCGACAATACGCGCCGCCAAGCGCGAGTAACTCCTCATGTGTGCCGCGCTCTATGATTTCGCCGCCGTCCATGAAGATGATTTCATCGGCGTGGCGAATGGCTGATACGCGGTGGGAGATGACTATGTTTGTAAGACCATCCATGACAGAACCGAGGTTGCGAAGGATTCGTTCTTCTGTTTCTGTATCAACAGCCGACAGTGCGTCGTCCAGTATAAGGATATTGGGCTTCTTAACAATCGCGCGTGCAATAGATACACGTTGTTTTTGACCACCTGAAAGTGTTATGCCACGTTCGCCCGTCACAGTCTGAAAGCCTTCGGGGAAAGCGATGATATTGTCATATACACAAGCCGTTTTCGCGGCTTCAAAAACCGCTTCGTCTGTGATATTTTCGTCAAAGAATTTGATGTTGTCGAGTATACTCGCCGCGAACATGAAGTTATCTTGGGGCACATAACCGATTGAGCCACGCAAAGACGATAGGGGTAGGCGGTTGATTTCTTTGTTGTCAACCTTAACATAGCCCTCTTTTATCAGATAGAGCCGCAACAAAACGTTTGCAAGCGTCGTCTTTCCGCTCCCTGTTCTGCCGATTATACCGAGCGTCTTCCCACGCGGGAGTTTTAAGTTGATATTTTTAAGCGCGGGTGTGTTCGCGCCCGGGTATGTAAACGTGAAGTTGCTAATCTCGATATTACCGCTAACAGACTTCACATCACTGTGAACATTCACATCACGTATTTCGGGTGTTATAAACAGAATCTCTTCCAACCGTTTCAAACTGGCCATAGCCCTCTGCCACAGTTCAATGACTCGCCCGAGCATACTAATCGGCATAGTCATTAGCGTTAGGTATGTCTGAAAAGCCACAAAATCGCCGACAGTGATTATGCCCGTCTTGACCATATTCGCTCCCAGAACAATCGCTACTGTGAAGGCTATACCGAAACTCAAACCATTCACCACAGGCATAAACGCCGCAAGCCTCACATAATTCATCTGAACTTTATAACGTTTTATACTGGCTTCTTCAAGTCGTTTCGTCTCTGATTCTTCTCGCGTGTAAGCCTTGACAACGCGAATACCCATAATATTCTCTTGAACCTTGTCATTAAGCGCGGAGTATTGGTCTTGAACGAGCTTAAACCGTCGTCTGACAGCCATTCTTAACCGCAAGGTAATGACAACACTCAAAACAATCGGAAAAACAGACAGCAATGTCAGAATTGGGTTAATCGTGATAACCATAGTCACAATCGCCGTGCCCTGAACAAGAAAGCTGTCCAGAATATTGATTATACCCATAGCGAAAGCCATACGCACGGCTGAAAGGTCGTTTGTCGCGTATGCCATTAAGTCGCCTGTTTTGCGCTGGTTATAGAAAGACGGCGGAAGTTCTTGAAGCTTCAAAAACAGCCGCTCACGTAAGAAGCACTCCAAATCGCGTGATTTGCCGACAATTAAGATACGATAAAAGAATCTTGTAACAAACAGCAACACCGCAAAGCCAAGCATGACAAATGCCATACGATACGCGTCATTGACCGCTATTGTAGCATTAGACAGCCCGTCAGTGACTTGCCCCAGCATCTTGGGCAGAATCACAGACAACGCCGCCGAAGCAATAAGCGCCAAGAACCCCAATATGTACTCTCGCTTGCTCTTAGTCAGGAAATCCCGCCAAATCATTCGTAGTATCAACACATCGCCCCAAATCTTCTTTACAAATCCATAAATTACATTATAATATATTTTAGTGGAAATTACAAACCCCAGAGGAGAATTTTTATGGTAAGAACACGTTACGCGCCCAGCCCGACAGGTTACATGCATTGTGGCAACCTTAGGACGGCGATTTATGAATACTTGATAGCCAAGAGCCAAGGCGGCGCATTTGTCTTGCGTATTGAAGACACTGACCAGAGTAGGCAGGTTGAGGGCGCCGTTCAGATTATCTATGACACGCTTAAAGCCGTGGGTATTCAGCATGACGAAGGGCCTGATGTGGGCGGTGATTTTGGCCCATATATTCAAAGCCAACGCAAGAATGATTATATGAAATATGCCAAGATGTTGGTTGAGAAGGGCGCGGCGTATTACTGTTTCTGCACGAAAGAACGCCTTGACGCTATGAGAAGTGAGCAGGGCGAGGGCATGAAGTATGACCGCCACTGTATGCGCCTAAACAATGAAGAAATTCAAGCTAAACTGGACGCGGGCGAGCCTTTTGTTATCCGTCAGCTTATACCCGAGGGCGAAACGAGCTTTACGGACGAGGTTTACGGCACGATTACGGTCAAGAACAGTGAAATAGAAGACCAGATACTCGTTAAGTCAGATGGATTGCCGACTTATAACTTCGCGAATGTCGTTGACGATTACCTCATGCAGATAACTCATGTCGTGAGAGGTAGCGAGTATCTTTCCAGCACGCCTAAGTATAATATTCTTTATCAAGCATTCGGTTGGCCGATACCTGTTTATGTTCATTTGCCACTTGTTCAGAACGAAGAGGGCGAAAAGCTGTCTAAACGTCACGGGGCGATAACATTTAATGATATGCTCGCTATGGGCTTCTTGCCCGAAGCCGTTTTGAACTATACGGCGCTTCTAGGCTGGAGCCCGCCGGAGAATCGCGAGATTTTGAGCCTTCAAGAGATGACGGAGTGTTTCAATATAAGCGGTTTGAGCAAGTCGCCGTCACGCTTTGACCTTACGAAGCTGACGTGGATGAACGGCGAGTATTTCAAGCTGATGGACGATACAAAGTTTTATGAAATGGCTTCACCTGTCGTAGCAGAATTCACGGGCAAAACGGGAGAAGCGTTGAATGAACTCGTGAAAGCCGTAAAAACGCGTATAAACTTCATCAAAGACATTGCCGAACTTGTTGATTTCGTGACCGAAATACCCGACTATGACATTGCTCTTTACGCGCATAAGAAGATGAAGACGGACAGCGAAAATTCGCTGACAAGCCTTAAAGCGGCGTTACCAGCCTTTGAAGCCGTGACAACTTGGGATAGGGATAACCTAGACGCGATTATACAGAACATCATAACAACACTCGGCGTTAAGACAGGTCAAGTCTTCTGGCCTTTGCGCGTGGCTCTGTCGGGTAAGGCGGCGACACCGTGCGGCGTTCACGAACTTCTTATAATTCTTGGCAAAGATGAGAGCCTGCGCCGCCTTAAAATCGGCATAGAGAAGCTAGGGGGCTGTTAAGAATGGCTGAAGCAAGACCGTTCAGACTGATAGCCCAGAACAGAAAGGCGTCGCACGACTACTTCCTTGAAGAAACATTCCAAGCGGGGCTGGAACTGCTCGGCACGGAGGTTAAGTCATTGCGGGGTGGTAGGTGTAATTTGAAAGACAGCTATGTGGAATTACGCGGGCGTGAAGCGTTCATTGTGGGTATGCACATATCGCCCTATGAACAGGGCAACATCTTCAACCGTGACCCTCTCCGCTCACGCCGCCTGCTATTGCACAAGCATGAAATCAACCGCTTAATCGGCGCAACCACTCGCGAGGGATATACGGTTGTGCCGACAAGGATTTACTTTCAAGGCAGTTACGTAAAATTGGACATTGCACTTGCCAAGGGCAAAAAGTTATTCGACAAACGCGCCAGTATCGCGGAACGCGACGCTAAACGTGACGTTGAACGCGAATTCCGCGGCAAGTATCGCATAGAATAGGAGAGATTAGATGTTAAAACATGAACAATTGGCAATAAACACCATACGCCTGTTGGCGGCTGATGAGGTTCAGACGGCTAATTCGGGGCACCCGGGCTTGCCGCTTGGCGCGGCACCTATGGCTGTGACGCTGTTTTCGCGCGCAATGAAACAGAACCCGAAAAACCTCACCTGGCAAGACCGCGACCGCTTTGTTCTATCGGCGGGGCATGGTTCGTCACTGCTTTACGCGCTCTATCACGTGTTCGGCTTCGGCTTAGAGATGGACGAGCTTAAACGCTTCCGTCAACACGGAGCACTCACGCCCGGTCACCCGGAATATAAGCACACGCCCGGCGTCGAAGTCACGACAGGCCCTCTTGGGCAGGGTATCGCTAACGCTGTGGGCATGGCGTGGGCAGAGAAGCACCTCGCCGCACACTTTAACCGCCCGAACTTTCCCATTGTTGACCACTATACGTATGCAATTACAGGTGACGGCTGTCTTCAAGAGGGTATCACGGGCGAGGCGTGTTCACTCGCGGGTACGCTCGGTTTGGGTAAGCTGATTCTGCTTTATGATTCAAACAACATCACGATTGAGGGCGACACCAACCTTGCGTTTACAGAGGATGTTCTTAAACGCTACGAAAGCTACCACTGGCATGTACAGCGCGTAGAAGACGGCAACGACACAGAAGCTATCGCTGCCGCGATTGAAGCCGCGAAGAAAGACCCGCGACCGTCATTCATAGAAATCAAGACAAAAATCGGCTTTGGCGCGCCGAATAAGCAGGGTAAGGCGGCCGCTCACGGAGAACCCCTCGGCGCGGAAGAGCTCCGTCTAACAAAACAAGCGTTCGGCTTTGACCCTGACGCTAGCTTCCATGTGCCCGATGAAGTAAGGGCAGACGTGAACGAATTGTTAGCGCAACAGGCTGAACAAGAAGCCGCTTGGCACAAAATGATGGCGCGGTATCAAATAGAATACCCAGAACTCTATGACAAGTTGCTCAAATGGCACTTGAAAGAAGCGCCGATTGACTTCTTCAATTGGAAGGAACTCTTTGACTTCAACGGTGATGTCGCCTCGCGTATGTCATCTCATGATTGCTTGAACCGCGTGGCTGGTGTTGTCGAAAATCTTGTCGGTGGTTCGGCTGACCTTGCGCCGTCAACAAAGGGCTTTATGGCAAAGCGCGAATATTACTCACCCGAAAACCCCACGGGCTCAAACATCCACTTCGGCATTCGCGAGCACGCTATGGCGGCTATGGCGAACGGTATCGCGCTTCATGGCGGGTTGATTCCGTTTGTGTCGGGGTTCTTCGTGTTCTCCGATTACATGAAACCATCAATGCGCCTAAGTGCTCTTATGGACTTACCCGTAATTTACATCTTGACTCATGATTCAATCGGTGTTGGCGAAGACGGCCCCACACACCAGCCGATTGAACAACTAATCGGGCTT
This sequence comes from uncultured Defluviitaleaceae bacterium, assembly GCA_964583165.1. Lineage (GTDB taxonomy): Bacteria > Bacillota > Clostridia > Lachnospirales > WRAX01 > CAZOVK01. Next base: position 59,680 of record CAZOVK010000004.1, read on the forward strand.
CGCTCAATCCCGAACTTCACAGTCATTCGCCCATGCGATTCACATGAAACGGCGGCGGCGTGGGCTTTGGCAATGACGCGCAAAAACAGCCCGACAGCACTGATTCTGTCGCGCCAAAACTTGAAGCTTCAACCAAATACGGGCGTTGATGTTAAATATGGCGCGTATTTACTCAAAGACGCACCTAACGCTGACATGATAATCATGGCGACGGGCTCTGAAGTACAACTTGCGCTTGAAACCGCTGAAAAGTTAGAAGCTGACGGCATTTCAGCGCGTGTTGTGTCCTTCCCGTCATGGGAATTATTTGAAGAACAGCCGCAAGAGTATAAGGATAAAATCCTGCCACCGCATATCACAAAGCGCGTAGCCGTTGAAGCCGCAAGCCCAATGGGTTGGCATAAGTATGTTGGCACTGGCGGCAAAGTCATCTGCATGGAAGGCTTCGGCGCAAGCGGACGTTATGAGGATTTGGTTAAGGCGTTCGGGTTTACGGTTGAGAATGTAGTTAAGGTTTGCAAATCACTGTAATATTGATATAAAAACGGACGCGCATTGCGCGTCCGTTTTGTTGTAGTTACATGAAGCTTAGTATGGCAGGAAGAATTTAATCAAGAACAACACGCTCAACACAATCGTAAGCCATGAAATGTCCTTAGCCTTACCGGTGAGAACCTTAATAACCGAATAAGAGATAAGCCCCATGCCGATTGCGTCGCCAATATGGCTTGTCAGCGGCATAAGTAAGAGCATGAGCACAACAGGCACAGACTGTGAAACATCGCTGAAATCAACACCCTTGATACCCGAAAGCATGAGTACGCCTACATAAATAAGGGCGGCACTTGTTGCGGCTGACGGAATCAGACCAGCCACGGGGGCAAGGAAGATACAAGCGAGGAACAGACCAGCCGTAACAAGCGACGTAAGACCCGTTCTGCCGCCTTGTTCAACGCCTGCGGCGCTCTCGATATATGTTGTGACTGTCGGCGTACCGAGCATAGAACCCGCGATAGTCGCGATTGAATCAGAGAGCATCGCCTTGTTCATACCCGGCAGTTCTCCGTTTTTGTCGAGCATACCCGCGCGTGAAGCCGTACCAAGCAGTGTCCCGATTGTGTCAAACATATCAACCATACAAAACGTGATGATGGTCATAACGGCTGTGACCAGACCCATATTGAAGAGGTGTGTGAAGTCGAACTTGAAGAATGTAAGATTAAACATATCAGCGAAAGGAGGTATGAATGAAGCCGTAGCAAGACTGGCAAACGGGTTTGAACCGAGGATGAACGAGCCAATCCAGTACAGAACAGAGCTGATGAGAATACCGTAGAGAATCGCGCCGTTTACCTTCTTGTGTGACAGAATCGCGATTGCGAATAGACCTACGAAGCAGACAATCACGTTCAGAATCATCTGAGGATACGCGCCGCCCATAGCCGCGAAAGTAGCGCTGGGGCCGTCTGTGAAGAATTTGAGCATTGTGAACGCGCCGTTTTCTGTGAAAATCTGGGCGTTAGCGCCCAAGCCGATTGTTGCAATCATAAGACCGATACCGGCTGGAATACCAATACGGATGGACTTAGGAATCGCTTCAACAATCTTTTCGCGAACCTTTAATAACGTGAGCGCCGTGAACAAAACGCCCGAGAACAAAACAATCGCCAGACCTGCTGTAAATGCTTGCTCAAACGCTATACCCTGTGCGGCGGCTATTCCGCCTACTATTGTAGCGAAGAACGCATTTAGACCCATGCCTGGCGCGAGTGCGAACGGTTTGTTCGCGTAGAGCGACATAATGATTGTACCGACAAACGCTGACAGAGCTGTTGCTAGGAACACCGCGTTCCATAGCGGCCCCCCGAAAGTGCCTGTGACGACAATCGGGTTTACGGACAGGATGTACGCCATTGTCATAAACGTGGCTATACCCGCCATCACTTCTGTTTTGACATTGGTGCCGTTTTCCTTTAACTTGAAAAACCTTTCCATGATGCCCTCCCTGAGAATAGGATAGCGACATTATACCATATCGAATATTGTAATGACAATGTCACAAAACGACGAATTTTGAAAGTGTCGCGCTCGTCAGTTATGTAATTTTTAATATGATGAAACCACAAGGGTCGATGAGGCATGGGGTAGAGCAGAAGTTGCGGTGCCCTTGCCCTACGGGAAATATGACATTACTTATTTATTTGTATATAAGTAACATTTCCGCTTTACAAATCAGTCAAATACATGTATATTATAGGAAAGACTTAACAAGCAATCGGAGGGTAACATGTACGACAAGGTTTCAACAGACTTGAATTTCACAGAGCGTGAGAAACAGGTTCTGGCATTTTGGGAAAAACATGGGATATTCGCGAAAAGCATTGAAAAACGTGAGGGTGCGCCGATTTTTACGTTCTATGACGGGCCGCCGACGGCTAACGGAATGCCACATATTGGGCATATTATCACGCGTGCCGTCAAGGACTTGATTCCGCGCTACCGCACAATGAAAGGCTTTCAGGTTCTTCGCAAGGCGGGCTGGGATACGCACGGTTTGCCTGTTGAATTGGAAGTTGAAAAGTTATTGGGTATTAACGGCAAGCCGCAGATTGAAAGCTACGGCATTGAGCCTTTTATAGAGCAGTGTAAAAAGAGTGTCTGGAAATATGAAACAGAATGGCGCGAAATGAGCCAGCGCGTCGGTTTCTGGGCAGATATGGATAACCCGTATGTTACCTATCATAACAGCTATATCGAATCGGTTTGGTGGGCGCTTAAAAAGATTTGGGATAAGGGCTTATTATATAAGGGGCATAAAATTGTGCCATATTGCCCGCGTTGTGGCACGGCGCTTTCCAGCCATGAAGTAGCGCAGGGATACAAGGACGTTACGGAGAAGTCAATATTTGTGAAGTTTAAGGTCGCGGGTAAGGACGAGTTCTTCCTTGCGTGGACCACTACGCCTTGGACATTACCATCTAATATTGCGCTGGCGATGAATGGTAATGAAGATTATGCGCGTGTCAGCTATAACGGAGAGATTCTCATTATGGCTAAGGCGCTGGTTGAGCCTGTGCTTAAAAAGGATTTTGAGATTCTGTCGCTTCATAAGGGTTTTGACTTCGAGCATGTTCACTATGAGCCGCTGTTTGGCTTTGTTGAACCACGCGAGGATGGTTATTATGTCGTTTGTGACGACTATGTAACGCTCACCGACGGTTCTGGCATTGTTCATACCGCGCCCGCATTCGGTGAGGACGATAATAGGGTTGGCAGGCGTTATAACTTGCCGTTTATTCAGCTTGTTAACGAACAGGGTTGTTTCGTTGACGGAACGCCTTGGGCGGGCGTGTTTGTGAAGAAAGCCGACGCGCAAATTATTGAAGACTTGAAGAATGAGAATAAATTATTCCATGCGCTAGATTACGCGCATAGCTACCCGTTCTGTTGGCGTTGTGACACGCCGTTATTGTATTACGCGCGTCATTCGTGGTTTATCGCTATGTCAACAGTACGTCAAGATTTGTTGGTTAACAACGACAACATCAACTGGATGCCCGATAACATCAAAACAGGGCGTTTCGGCAATTGGCTAGAAAATGTACAAGACTGGAGTATTTCGCGTGAGCGTTATTGGGGTACGCCGTTACCGATATGGGAGTGCGAATGTGGTCATCAGCACGCTATCGGCAGTGTAGCCGAACTGCGTGAAATGGCTGTTGAAAACGTGCCCGAAGATGTTGAACTGCACAAGCCGCATATTGATAAGGTACATCTTAATTGTCCGAAATGTGGCAAGCCAATGACGCGTGTTAGCGAAGTCATCGACTGTTGGTTTGACTCGGGCGCGATGCCTTTCGCGCAATGGCATTACCCGTTTGAGAATAAGGAAATATTTGAACAGAACTTCCCCGCGGACTTCATCAGCGAAGCCGTTGACCAGACGCGCGGTTGGTTCTATACACTACATGCGATTTCGACGCTTCTGTTTGAGCGCCCCGCCTATAAGAACTGTATCGTATTGGGGCATGTAGGCGACAAAGATGGCGTAAAGATGTCTAAACACAAAGGCAATGTCGTTGACCCGTGGACAGCGCTGAATAAGCAGGGTGCGGATGCTGTCCGCTGGTATTTCTATGTGTCGAGCGCGCCGTGGTTGCCGAGCCGTTTTTCGGAAGAAGCAGTCAACGAAGGTCAGCGCAAGTATATGGGCACGCTCTGGAATACCTACGCGTTCTATATTCTCTACGCGAATATCGATAAATTCGACCCGACACAATACACGCTTGATATAGACAAACTAAATGTCATGGATAAGTGGGTTCTGTCGAAGCTCCACAGCCTTATTGACTTTGTTGACAATGGGCTGAATGAATATAAGATAACAGAAACAGCGCGTGCGCTCAATGATTTCGTGGATATTTTGAGTAACTGGTACGTACGCCGTTGCCGTGAGCGTTTCTGGGCTTCTGACATGCCCCAAGACAAGGTAAACGCGTATATGACGCTTTACACCGTGCTTGAAACTATGGCGAAGCTGACAGCGCCGTTCACACCTTTTATGGCTGAATCTATCTACCTAAATATCACGAAGACTGTCAATGCAAGCGCACCTGATAGTGTTCACCTCTGTGACTTCCCGACATGTAGCTATGAACTTATCGACGCGGAACTGGAGCGCAATATGGACGCGGCGTTAGCCATTGTTAATGCGGGGCGTTCTGCGCGTAATACGGCTAATATCAAGAACCGCCAACCGCTTGCGGAGATGTTTGTAGTCAGTGATGTGAATCTACCCGAGAGCTTCACAGAGATTATCCTTGAAGAACTGAATGTCAAGAAGCTGTCACGAGCCGAAGCCGTTGAAAGCTATGTTGACTATAAATTCAAGCCCCAGCTCAAAACACTGGGCCCCAAATACGGTAAACTTCTGGGCAAAATCAGCCAGATGCTAGCTACACAAAACGGTCACGCGATGATGAAACAACTCAATGCGGGAGCGTTTGAAACGGATATTGACGGCACAACCATAACCCTCACTAAAGACGACGTTCTCATAGAAACCATACAAGCCGAGGGCTTCGTAGTTGAAGAGGGCAGGGGAGTTACCGTGATTTTAGCCACAACACTATCGCCCGAACTCATCGAAGAAGGCTTTGTGCGCGAAATCATCAGTAAGATTCAGACTATGCGCAAAGAAGCCGACTTTGATGTGCTTGATAAGATAATTGTCACAATCGATACTACAGATTTGCTTGAGGGGGTTATAACTAGAAATTCGGAACTCATCAAATCAGAGGTTCTGGCCAATGCTCTTTCCACAGGCAAGGCGGACTTTGAAGGTACGACAAAGGATTGGAGCATAAACGGTCAAGAAGCAACTATTACTATCGAAAGGGCGGTAAAATAATGGAAATCAAATCTATCGTCATGGGTGTTATCTGCGCGGACGTACACGCTGTCG
>CAZOVK010000005.1:0-58871 GCA_964583165.1 uncultured Defluviitaleaceae bacterium
CCCCACAAGTAAAGACAGTGAAGAATAACACAAATCGAAAATTCGCACATCTTTTAAGCTTAAATCAAAATCGATATAACCCGTAAGTTCACCGTCTTCAAATAAAAGGTTGCCCATATGAATATCCCTATGAATAAGCTGTCTGGGCAAATCGGGGCAAACTCGGCTTAGATTAGCCTTTACATAATTTATGATTTCATGAGGAACGGGCAAGGTTTTGCCTGTTATTTCGGGTAATATGTAATTGTTAAATTCGCCTATTAAATCTCCCTCACGGCAATCGGTCAGTTTTTCAATCTTTGACAGCGCCACATGTAAGCGGGCAATGGTTCGCCCCAGCTCAACATGAAATTCTTTGTCGGCGGCGTAGACATCTACATGAACACCGCGCAACTTGGTCATCAAACACCAATAACCGTCATCAGTGGTTATAAAGTCGCGACCGTCAACCGTTTTGACATACTCAGCGACAGGCATACTCTCTTCGCGCAAAAGACGTGATAAAAGTAGGCTGCGTTCAATCTCCGCGATACTTTGACCGTGCTTTAAGACGTGCTTTTCGTCTATATCCCACGCCGATTTATATATACTGGTGATTTTTTCGGGGCTTAGGTGCCAGTTTGACAGAATTGAAATGAGCGCGTTATGTTGCATAGGCTCGTGCTCCAATCTAGAATTGACGTATATCCCATAGGAATTTCTCAGCTACATCACTTGCGTCGTCTTTTGAAGCCAGAACTTCAAGAACCTTTAGTGCAAAATCTACCGTAAGCCCGGGCCCGCGCCCTGTTATAAACGGTAGGTCAACGACCATATCAGCGTCTGTATAAATCGGCGCGCCATACCCCATCATTTCACGAACGCGGGAGGGGTAGCAGACTACGTTTTTACCGTCAATAATGCCTAAATACGACAAAAACACGGGCGCGGCGCATATAGCCGCCACAAGCCCGCCTTTTGCGATATGATTTCTAAACAAAGACACTAAACCCGCGTGGGAAATATAGTTGTCAACAACATTCCCGCCCGGGAGTATCAACATATCAGTAGTATCGGATATGTTATCAAACATTTTATCCGCGACAACAGAAACGCCGCGCGAACCGCAAACGGTTTTACTGCCCGTAAGTGATATGATTTCGACGTTTACGCCGCCGCGCCTTAGTATATCCGCTGTGACAATGGCCTCTGTTTCTTCAAAGCCAGTTGTCAGAAACAAGAGAGCGCGCTTGCTCATTATATATTAGCCAAGAACGGGAACACGAGCACAAGGGCAATCAGAACGCCACCGCAAAGCTTCGTGTATAGCTCGAGTTTGCCTTCCATTGAGCGGTTTTTGTGCTTGTCCCAATAGCTCTGTTGTGCGCCCATGCCGGCAAGGCTCGCCGAGATGCCGGAGGCCTTTTTCTGTTGCATAAGTATCATCGCAATAATAGCGATACACACAAGAATAATCGCGACAGAAGTAACTACATACATTACGGTCATTGTAATCATCCTTTCGTAACCGCCACATTATAACATATACAGGCGGTATTGGCAAGCAGTTTTTTCATGCGTAGCGAGGTTTTAAGCCGTTGGCTCAACCAAAATCCCCGCTTTGAATGAATCGGCGAAGCTCTTCATATCGGCGGCGGCGCGTTCGGCGGCATCTGTCACATGCGCTCCCGACATTAGGCGAGTGATTTCAGAAAGGTCATCGTGTTCGAGCTTTTCTATGTGGGTTTGCGCCGTGCCGTCAAGCTCGGTCTTCGTTATGCGGAAGTGGCAATCACCCATTGCGGCTATTTGCGGCAGGTGGGTGATGCAGAGCAATTGGCGGCGGCGTGAGAGGGCGGCGAGTTTTTCGGCGACTTTTTGAGCGGTCTGACCGCTTACGCCCGTGTCAATTTCGTCAAAGATGTAGGTTTCTATGCCTTCGGTGTCTGTCAAAATCGTTTTCATGGCGAGCATAACGCGCGACATTTCACCACCCGAGGCTATTCGCGACAGGGGCTTTTGAGGTTCGCCGGGGTTCGCGGAGAAGATGAATTCCACTTTGTCTAACCCGTTTGATGCGATTGATTCGCGCGTTGTTATGTCAACGGCAAACGCGGCTTTCTTCATGCCGAGGTCAAACAGGGCGGCGTTGATGCCTTCTGTTATACGTGTGGCGGCGGCGCGGCGTAAATCCGTTATGTTCGCGCAAATCGCCCGCATGTCAGCGTCCAGTTTTTCCTTGCGTTCGCGGAGTGAGGCGCTGGCGCTCTCCGCGCCCTCCAGACGCTCATATTCGGTTTTGGCGCGTTCGAGAAATTCTAATATATCGTTGACTGTCGCGCCATATTTGCGGCGCAGTAAGTAAATCTCATCCATGCGTTTTTCAAGGCGGTCTAACTCTGACGGGTCAGAGTCCAGCTCTTCAAAGCGCGCGTCCAGTTCGTCCGCGGCATCACGCGCGAGCGAGAGCGCCGTTTCAAGCCCTTCTGTCAGCCCGCTTGCCCAATCGGCGTATCGCGACAGGGTTTGCAGATGCCCCAGTGTGGCGTTCAGCGCGTCAGTCGCGCCACCGTCGCCGTTTAGGCTCTCCATTGCCTTGACACAACCCGTGCGAATCTTCTCGGCGTTTTGCAGAATCTTGCGGCGTTCCGTGAGTTTTGTATCCTCATCGGGCGTAAGGCGCGCGCGTTCTATCTCCTCAATCTGGAAGTTCAGAATGCCCATTCGCGCTTCTCTGTCGGCTATATCGAGCTCCCGCAACTGCTTGTCCAGCGAGCGGTAGGCGCTTAGGGTGTCGTTAAGCCTCGTCTTTTCGGCTTCAAGTGATGCGCCCCCGAATGCGTCTAACAAATCGATATGTTTGGCGGAGTTTAATAGACTCTGGTGTTCGTGTTGACCATGTATGTCAATGAGCGTTTCGGCAATATCTTTGAGCATACGTAATGTCACGGTGCGCCCGTTCACACGCGCCGTGCTCTTGCCTGTGTCCGTAATCTGGCGGAATAACATAAGCGCGTTATCTTCGTCTATGTCAACGCCGAGTTCCCTTACGCGCGTGCGCAAAACCTCAGAGTTCAGGGTTATCATCGCTGACACGCTCGCCGCGTCTGTGCCTGTTCTGATGAAGTCGCGCCCCGTTTTACCACCGAGCACGAATGTAATTGAGTCAATCAATATCGACTTGCCCGCGCCCGTTTCGCCCGTGAGGATGTTCAGACCCTCGCCAAACTCAACCTCAATATGGTCAATGAGCGCGACATTGCGGATTTCAAGATACTCCAGCAAGCAGACTCCCCCCAATCAACTGTTTGTACCAATCATTTTCAAGCGTAACCTGTCAAAGAATTCGAGATTTGCGGTTCTGATAATGGTTGTATGCACTGATGCGCGTGTAATGATAAGCTTTTCGCCGCCACCGAATGTGCGGACGGCTTCGCCGTCACAGGCGAACAGACCACCCGCGTCAACCGTGATTTCAAGTGTATCGGATGACGGCAATACAACGGGGCGTAGGCGCAGTGAATGCGGGCATATCGGCGTTATCGCGAACATCTCGGCGTCGGGTTTTAGTATCGGGCCTCCCGCGCTTAGATTGTATGCCGTTGAACCTGTAGGTGTAGCGGCTATCACGCCGTCGGCGCGGTAATCGTCAAAGAATTTGCCGTTTACGTAAAGCCGTAGACCTACCATCTTCAGGCGTTCGGCGGCTGTGACGGTCACGTCATTGAGCGCGAGCCCGTCAGAGAGGGTTTCGCCATTCTCCGAGATGAGCCGCGCGTGTAACATCATACGTGATTCAAGCGCACACTCCCCGTCAATTACCATACTCACGGCGCGTTCGGCGTGGCGTTTTTCTGTGTCTGTCAGATAACCCAGATGCCCAAGGTTCACGCCGAGAAGGGGTACGTCATTCAAACAGGCTTGCCGCGCCGCGCGAAGAACCGTTCCGTCGCCGCCCAAGACAACAAGGAAATCCGATTCGCTATAAACACGCGGAGAATATGTCACACCTTCGGCGTTCTGCAAGAACACAGCCGTTTCGGGTGGCAGAAGTGCGCGAATGCCCAGATTCTTACAAAGCGTAATAAGGCGCTTTGTGACGGACAGATGCTTGTCCCTGTCGATATTCGGTATAATACCTATGGTTTTAATTTGTGTGTTCATGTCACCGCTCAGAGTTTAGGCGAGAAGTATCCGCCCGTGTGAAATGTGCCAGATATTCGGTGTTGCCGTTTTGTCCTTTTATTGGTGATTCGGTTATGCCGTTGAGCTTCAGCCCTAAAAGCACTAACCGTTCAATAGTGTTATCTACAACTGACTTGCGAAAACGCGCGTCTGTTATAACGCCCTGTTTGTTCAGATAACGCCGCCCGTTCGGGAGTTCGCCCGCCTCGAATTGGGGTTTAATCAGAAAAACCAGCGACGCTTGGGGCCTGACTACGTCGATTATGAACGGCGCGGCCTTTGTTATGCTGATGAAACTCAAATCGGCGGTCGCAAAGTCTAAGGCGTGTTCAAACATAGCGGGCGTTATGTCCTTTATGTTTGTATGTTCTATGCTCACAACGCGGTTGTCGGTGACAAGCTTAGGTGCTAGTTGGCTGTGCCCAACATCAACGGCATAGACACGCGCCGCGCCGTTTTGCAACATACAGTCCGTAAAACCGCCCGTTGACGCGCCCGCGTCTAAACAGGTCAAACCGCTCAAATCCAGACGAAAGGTCAACAGCGCGTGTTGAAGCTTTTCGCCGCCACGGCTCACGAAGGGCATGGTGGGGGCTTCTACGATTACTGTGTCGTCTGTTGTAACAGCGGTAGATGGTTTGGTGACGATTACGCCGTTTATTTTCACGTAGCCGTCAGCAATCACGCGTTTTGCATTTTCACGTGAGTAGTTTTCGTGTTGCGCTAAGTATATGTCTAAACGGTTGCCCGTCATGAATCCAGCTCTTTCAGGACACGCCTTGTTAGACTCTCACTGTCCAGTTCTAACAGTGCCATGAGTTCGGCGCGCGTGCCTTGTTGAATGAAGCGGTCGGGCAGACCGTAGTTGATTACACGTTTTTGTGAGTTGATCAGCTTTTGCGACAGCGCCATGCCGAAGCCACCGAGAATTGCGCCGTCTTCAAACGTGAAAACGGTTTGGCATTCGGCTAAAACAGCCAGTTGCTCATCCGTCAACGGTTTTATAAAACGCGTGTTGATGAAGAGCGGCTTGTGACCGCGCTTGATAAGTTCGTTATAAACGGCGTTCACATATGGGAACATTGCGCCGACTGAAACGAGGGCTATGCGAGAGCCTGTTTTTGCGATTTCCCACTTGCCCCATTCGATTGGCGCGAGTGCAATACCCGTGCTGTCAACAGCGGCGGCTTTTGGGTATCTGATGGCTATAGGACCGTCTGATTTTATGGCGAGTTTGAGCATCTGCTCCAATTCAAGACCGTTTCTGGGCGCTAAAATCTGCATGTTCGGCATGTGTGACAAAAAGGCTATGTCAAACGCGCCTTGGTGTGTTTCGCCGTCATTGCCGGTTATGCCGGCGCGGTCAATCGCGAAGATGACATGCTTGTTAGTCAGACAAGCATCATGCAGGATTTGGTCATAGGAGCGTTGTAGAAAGCTTGAATACACGGCGAAAACGGGCGTAAGACCCGAAGCCGCCAAAGCCGCCGCGAAGGTGACGGCGTGACCTTCTGCAATACCCACGTCATAGAGCCTTTGCGGGTAAAGCCGCGCAAAATCTGTCAGCCCTACGCCGTCTGTCATTGATGCGGTTATCGCAACTACGTTTTCATTGTTAATCTCTGTCATTGCGCGCCCGAATGCCTCTGAAAACCCGAATTTCGGTGTATCGAGCGGTTCGCCTGTGGTCACGTCAAAACGCCCTACGCCATGAAAGGCGCAAGGGTCGCTTTCAGCATGGGAATAACCCTTGCCTTTCTGTGTATAGACATGCAAGAATACCGGCGCGTCCATGTTTTTTATGTTGGATAACACGTTTATAAGTTCGTCTAAGTCGTGACCGTCCACAGGTCCTACATACTTGAAGCCGAAACGCTCGAACAAGAAGCCCGGCACAAGCAACGACTTTAAGCCTGTTTTGGCGCGTTCCAGCGCGAACGACACAGGGCGGCCGACTTTCGGAAAGCGCTTTAGAAGTCTCTTTACATTGCGTTTTGTGAATATGTATTTCGGGTCGGTACGTAAGGAGTTCAAGCTCTTAGAGAGCGCGCCCACGTTTTCTGAAATGGACATTTGGTTGTCATTAAGAATAACGAGCAGTTTCGCGTTTGTGCGCCCGGCGTTGTTTAACCCCTCATAAGCAAGACCGCCCGTGAGTGAACCGTCACCGATTACGGCTATTGAGAAGTCTGTTTTGCCCATACGTTCGTTACCGAGCGCAAGCCCAAGGGCGGCAGAGATACTCGTTGAGCTGTGACCTGTGTCGAACGCGTCATGTTCGCTTTCGCCCCGCTTAGGGAAGCCCGACAGCCCATCGAATTGCCGCATGGTAGAAAAGTTTTCGCGTCGCCCTGTATATAGTTTGTGCGCGTAACTCTGATGCCCAACATCCCAAACAATTTGGTCATGTGGGGAGTTGAACACATAATGAAGCGCGATTGTCAGCTCAACAACACCAAGATTAGACGCGAGATGCCCGCCTGTTTTGGCTATTGCGCCGATTAAAAACATGCGTGTTTCCAGCGCGAGCCGCTTTAACCCTGCCGAGGTCAATCCTTTTATATCATCCGGAGTATTGATGCGGGGCAGAACCTTGTATTTCATGGTTTTACCTTTCTATCATAAATTCGCTTAATACAACCGCCTAAAGGCGGTTTGGGGGGCTTAAAGGCGGCTAAAGCCGCCAATGCCCCAATATCTGCGCTAAAACGCCCTTATCATAACCACAGCTAATAATACGCCCAGAACAGCGCCCGCCGCCACTTCAACGGGCGTATGCCCAAGCAATTCTTTCAAGCGTTTGTCTACTTTAACACCTTGCGACTCGAAAGTTTCGATAAACATATTCAAGACTTCTGCTTGTTTGCCGGCCGCGCGACGAACGCCCGCCGCGTCATACATAACGACAAGGCTCACGATTGCCGAAACGGCGAAAATAGCAGAATTGAAGCCCTCAGTCAGCCCAACGCCCGTTGTCATTGCCGTGACGAAAGATGTATGAGAACTCGGCATACCACCCGAGCTGATTATCAAATGCAGATTCAGTTTACGCGTTCGACGCAGCTCAAGCAGAATCTTGATGAGCTGTGCGACCGCCCAGGCCAAAACGGCGACCCAGAGAATGAAGTTATTATAGATGCCTACGATTGTGTTCATTTGGCCTCCGAACTTTTGTTATGATTTTTTGATTACTTTTATGTTTCGCGGTTCAAAAGGTAGCGGATGTAAGTTGTGAATGAGCCTTTAGGCGAGTCAATGTCTTTAACCAAACCCTCTATCGCCGCTTCATACTCCGCCAAAATACTTTCGGTTTTAGAAATGCCCAGTAGGCGCACAGCGTCTGAGCCATCCTGCTTTGGCGCTTGATTCTTCGACTTTGCCTCATAATATTCAAGCACATCATCCCGAATTTGAAAAGCAAGCCCAAGGTATTCGCCCAGTTGTTCCAGTTTCGTAACATCCATTGCGCCGCCGATAATTGCGCCGCCCGTAAGGGCCGCCACGAACAATGCGCCTGTTTTCATGGCATTTGTTTCGCGAATGCGCTTTGCTAGGTCTTCATTAGATATTGTTTCTAGTTTTTCCGTATTTAATCCTAAATATGCTAATTCCATATCGCTAACTTGACCCGCAACCATAGCCCCCGCCGCACGTGACAAAATCTTTTGGGCGCGAATATGCGACGAGCTGATGAAATTCAAACAAGCTTCGGATGTCAGCTCAAAAGCGAGAGTCAGAAGAGCGTCACCTGTCAAAATCGCGTGGGCTTCGCCGAATTGTTTATGCACGGTGGGTTTGCCGCGCCTAAACGCGTCATTATCCATCGCGGGCAAGTCATCGTGAACAAGGCTATAGCTGTGAATTAGTTCCAGCGCACACGCAAAGGGCAACGCCGCAGTGATGTTTATTCTATAAAGCCCGCAGGCCAAAAGCGCCAGATTAGGTCTTACACGCTTCCCACTCGGGAAAACCGCATACTCCATGGCCTCACGTAAATTTGGGTGTGTGAGTTTTGAAATCGCGTTTGATAAATACTCATCAATAAGCTCGGTTTGTTCGGCTATTATCCTACTGAAATCTTCTGTCATTCAGAAACCTCCGTGAACGGCGCAAGGCTTTCACCCGACGCATTGCGTTTGAGGACTACAATCTCTTGTTCAATGTTATCAAGCATTTCGGCGCACTCGGCGCATAACTTTACGCCCTCTCGGTATAAATCCATTGAGGACGAAAGCGGTGTGTCGGGGCTTTCCATTATTTCTATGATTTCAAGCAGGCGCGATTGTTTTTCTTCGTATGTTGCCTGTTTCGCTTTGCGGGGCATGTTACACCTCAAATTTTATTGTATCTGTTACGGAAGCCGTTATTTTGCCGTCAATGAGCGTCACAGTCATTTCATCACCTGTTTTAGCGTCATTGACGCTTTTAAGGGGTTTTTCGTCTATTTCAGCGGCAAGAAAACCCCGCCGCATGACAGCTAAGGGTGACACGCGCTCCAAAATACCGATTGCTGACGCGAGATTCCGCTTTTCTCGCGAAACAGACAGACTTATTGAAGAGTTTAGGCGGTCGAGATTGCTTGTAAACGTATGTTTCATTGATGAAAAACGTGCGTCCAGTTTGTTTTCTAAGCCCTTACGCATTGAAAACAGTTCATCACGCAAGACTCCAATATCCCAACAAATCAACTCGGCCGCTTCTGAAGGCGTTGCGGCGCGTCTGTCTGAAGCGAAGTCGGCAAGGCAGAAGTCTGTTTCATGTCCAACGGCCGTTATAACGGGCAAACGCGAAGCATAAACCGCCCTAACAACCCGCTCGTCATTAAACGCCGCTAAATCCTCAGCCGAACCGCCGCCACGCCCGACTATGACGGCGTCAAGCTTAAAGCGCGATTCGTTCGCGAGTTTAACCGCGTCAGATATTTCAACCGCCGCTGTTTCACCCTGAACAGTCACGGGGAATAACACCAGCTTGATGCTTGGGTTTCTACGCCGTGACACTTGAATTATATCGTGTATCACAGCGCCGCTTTCACTGGTGATTATGCCGACGGTTTTAGCGCGGGCGGGTAGCGGTCGTTTATGCGCCGTGTCAAACAGCCCCTCGGCGGCAAGCTTCTGTTTCAGCAACTCAAACGCGCTCACAACGGGCTTTTCGGTCAACTCCATATCTTCAACATAAAGTGAGTAGTTGCCCGTCTTTTCATAAACGCCCACACGCCCATAACAAACAACCTGTTGACCGTTTTTCGGCAGAAAACCTAAATCTGCCGAGCAGGACGCAAACATCACGCAGTTAATCGCCGCGTCGTCTTTGAGCGTGAAATAGACATGCCCCGTCTGATGAAACTTGAGATTAGCTATTTCACCACTCACATAGACATCAGAAATCAAAACGTCCTCATCAAACAGCCGCTTTATGTAGCGCGTTATCTGATTAACAGTAAATACGTTGCGTTTCATACTTTTACTCCGCTTCGGCGGGCTTTTGAGCGGGTTTGGGTTCGCGGGGCTTGGGCGCGATTGAGTCGAGAATGCCGTTAATGAAGCCCGGTGACTCGTCGGTTGAATAGATTTTGGCGATTTCAACGGCTTCATAAGCGGCGACACTGCGCGGTGTGTCGGTTGAAAACATTATCTCAAAGACAGCGAGCCTAATCAAAGCAAGGTCAACGCTGTTAATACGCGTAACCTGCCAGTTCTTCGCGTGCTTGCCGATTACTTCGTCAATCTCGTTCTGATGTTCGGCCACGCCATAGAAAAGTTCGCGCACGAATTCGCGGTCGACGTGCTCCGTGTTAATAACGGTTTCATCATCTTCCGCGAAGTCTACGCTATGTTCAAAATAATCAGCCATAAGTTTTTCTGTTTCGCGCCCGATTCTAAAACTCAGCATGTAAATAAGACAGAACGCGTGGGTTCTGTCCTCACGGCGGCTCACTTACGCTCCCGTGCCATCGACTCCAGCGCAATGCCCGCGACTGCGACATTGACCGAGCCGACAGTTAAGCCCGTCATGGTTTCAATGGCCGTTCTTACGCGCTTCTGAACCTGTAAGCACACATCATAGATTTTTACGCCGTGTTTGACAAGTATTGTAATATCCACGTCAACGCCGTTTTCTGTAACAGTCAGTTTAACGCCGCGCGGTAGGTGCTTGCGCCCCATTATTTCGTATATGTCGCCTATTTTTTTGACTGCGCGAACGCCCTCGACCTCTTGGGCGGCTGTGCCCGCGACTACGGCGATAACGTCATTGGAGATGACGACTTGATTCGTTGAATCAAGTGGTGTATAACCGTTCTTTTCTGACATACTTCCTCCTAATACGAGTTTTGCAAAGACTTTATTGACTTGTGAGCTTCTGTGCCCATGCTATAGCTTGAGCGGATAGAACGGACATGTCGCCCTTTGTGACTAAATCAAGTGTGCTGATAAGTTCTGCTTTGGGTTGTAATGCCTTAAACTCGGCGATTGCCTTCGTTATACCGCCGCCGCCGCTTGTCATTAGCAACGCCACTTTCTTGCCCGCCAAATCATTCTCAGCTAGGAATGTACGGAGCGGTGACCCGAATGTTCCCGCCCAGATGGGCGCGCAAAGTATGATTATATCATAGTTTGTCGATTTATTGTAGGACTTTAATTCGGGCTTCGATTTCGCAAAACTCTGCCGTCCAGCCGAGATGAAGCGCAATACCCTATTCTTTGGCCATGCTTTTACGGGTGAAAGCTCAACGGCATTGGCTTTCAGCGCGCGCCCAATAGCTTCCGCTATGGTTTTAGTATGCCCTGACATTGTGTAATAGAACAGCTTTGTCCTCATAGAAAGCCTCCTTAAAAGATTTACATCATGTCTGTATCTAGTATTAACGTAAACGGACCGTCGTTTACTAACTTAATCTCCATATGTGCGCCGAAAGAACCGTTTGCGACTTCGACGAAGCGCGTTTTGGCTGTGGCAATAAAGTATTCATACAACTCATTGGCAAGCGCGGGACTGCCGGCGTTTATGAAGCTGGGGCGGTTACCCTTCTTCGTGTCGGCATATAGCGTGAATTGTGATACAATGAGGATTGCGCCGTTTACGTCAGCCGCCGAAAGATTCGTCTTGCCGTTCTCATCCTCAAAAATACGAAGCCGCGCGATTTTGTCAACGAGCTTATCGGCGTGTTCTTTAGTATCAGTGTTGGATACCCCCAAAAGCACCACATAACCGCGGCGGATTTCGCCTAAGCAAACGCCCTCGCTCCATACCGCCGCTTTACTCACGCGTTGTAATACGACCTTCAAAACAAATCTCCCCTTTTCACCTATTTTACCAAAGATTTGTTATAATTTCCACTATAAAATCCTTAAATATTATTGCGAAAAAAAGACGGCTTTGGCAGATTTCCAAAACCGTCTTTTCGTTAGCGAAAGGCATAGAGCAGTAAACCCGCCAAAGCCACGCAACACACAATCATTATTGCGTTCAGCGCGAAGTCAAGCGCCTTGTTCTTACCGCGCATGAACGGCTTTTGCTTAGGCGTTTTCTCAACTATAGGTGTAGCGGTGATACTCTCTTTCGCCATATAGCTCTGGACTATGCGCTCGGCCTCTCTGACTAAATCTATGGGGACGGCGCTTTGGGGGAGGTTGGGGTTTACGATAAAAATGGCCTGTTTGTACCAGTTGCTGCTGCTGCCCTCAATTAGTATGACGCGTTCGGCATTGCCCATAATCTCACCTTGACTGTTAATTTAATGAGATTGTAGACGGGTATTTGGGGGTTTATACTTCGAATTTAGAAAAGACAATCAAACGGTCGCCTATAGGCGACCGTTTGTTGCGAATTTCTAGTTAGTGCCGATTTTTATAACAAATACGGTCATATCATCCCTTATATTGAACCCAGAAATCCGCTTACATTCGTATAGGATGTCGTCGGCTATATCTTGGGCGGGCTTGCCACGTTTAGCCATGAGTATGGACGCGAACCATTCTTGTTTATCGTCAAAGTCACCACCCGCCGCATCCCACACGCCGTCAGAGAGTAGTACAATGCAGTCGCCGTTCATTACCCGCTTACGTTTTAGGCTTAAATCTGCCGTTGAAAGCATACCCGCGGGCAAGGTAGAGGACTTTATCATCTGAATTTCTTCTTTACTTATGACAAATGACGGCGCCGCGCCCGCTTTCAGAAACTCTACAGAACCCGCATCAAGGTCAACTGTGCAGATGTCGAGTGTTGAAAACATCTCCTCGTCAGAGCGGAACAGCAAAACCGAGTTAATCAGATTAGCCGCCAATACCTTATCGAACCCCGCAAGCGCGAAGTTTTCTAACATCTCAACGGCCCAGCGGCTTTCAAGCCGCGCGGTTTCGCCACTGCCCATGCCGTCGGCGACAGCGACAAGCAACTGACCGTCGGGCAAATATAAACGCGCCGTTGAGTCGCCCGATTCACGCGAGCCGCTTTTAGGCACTGACGCGCGCCCACAATCGGCCGACAGCGTGGTTTGGCGTATGTATGTGACAGTATAGTGACCGTCAGCGATAACCCCGTCGGTCTTGCGAACGGCACAACCCATAGCTGACGCGACAATGCCTTGGGCGGTGTTTTCTTCGGGTCTTGTGATATAAGCCACGGTGACAGAGAACGCCGCATTGGCATTGTTTTTCGTGCGCGTGTAAGGTCTTAGAACAAACACCGATTTAGCCTCCATGCCCGCGTCTGACAACATCTGATAGATTTCTTGTTCTTTGTCAGTGTCGAAGCGTGTGTCGGTGTCGATGTTTTTTGACAGCGCGTCAAGCCGATAGGAGATTTGAGAGAGCAGAGAAGCCGTCATTTGCCGCTGTTCAGTCAGACGGCTGAGTTGCAGGGCGTGTGAACGCACGGGCAAGTCCAGCGCCGCCGCAACTTCGGCGCGAACCTCCGCGCCCGTCTGGGGCAAGTCTTCAGCGAACAGAGCCGACACGCTCGATAAACTCTGCGACACATCACGAATACGCGCAGACGTTAGGTTTTGAAGCTTCATCAAATAATCTTGCGGCGGTAGGGTCTTGGTAAGTTGCAACCGCCCAAGCTTTGAAGACGGCAATATCATAAACACAACACACGCGAGCCCCGTACTAATCAAATACTCACGGGTAACAACCGCATTATATAAGAAAAAACTCGAAGCGACATTTGCCACAAAGAACACCGGCGCCACAGCATACTTACTGGCATTAAGCCCACCCCCGACCATGCCGCAGATACTTAATACGATAGCAAACGGCGCGGCTTCAAGTCCGCAGAGGTTCATCAGTAACCCAATCACGGTACCCGCCGCCGCCCCAACGCCCACACCCGCCTTGCGCCCACAGAGCATGACGAAGAACGCGCAAAGCATATACCGCAAGCTGATTTCCCAGATATGTATATCGGCCGCGCCACAGACAAACGCGCCCATGAGAACGACAGCCCCGATATAATATTCAGACCGAGCCGCAAAGCTGTCGGCATCAAGCGCAAGCCAGAAAACCGCCTTATATATTAGAAGACACAGCGCGGCGGCTAGAGCAGATTCAAGCGCGGCCAGCATAATGAAATAAGCCGTGCCTTCAAGATACCAAACCCAAATAAGCCCCGCCAGAAGCGCACAAACGCCTGTAAAGATGAACCTAAGCGGTGTTCCGCGCCTGTTCACGCGGCGTGTAAAGATGAGATGAAGCGCGAAGAAAAACGCCACGCATATGTAATACTTAGCCGCGAACAGCCCGGCAGGGCGTGTCAACATGCCGACAATGGCGAACACTGACGCGGCGTAGAACATGTCCGTGAACAACAGCGCCCCCAAAAACGCCAACACAATCGGGTTCACATTCCCGAACACCAGCACGCGCCCCATAAAAAACGCAAGCGCCACTACACACAGTCGCTTCACCCACATCACATCACCGCTTAAAACCCCACTCAAATAAGCCTTTGCCCGCGTTCCCACATATGTAAACACAGTCTGCCTCCCCAAATACAGAAAGTATATTTTAATGCTTACATTATCCCAAACATGCAAATAAACTTTGTCAGAATATGTCGAAGGTAGGTCAAAACTTAACGACAAAATTCGACAATTTGTGACATGAAGAAACTATGTATAAGAATAACATATTGCTTGACAATACGCAAGTGAGTAGACGCAATTGAATAGACGCAAATGCGATTTCTTGAATAAACTTTTATGTGGTGATAAGTATGAAAATTAAGGAAGCCGTAGTTTTAAGATTCGTGCAGATATGTAATGAAAGAGGAATCGCGTATAACACGTTGGCTGTCAGTGCGGGTGTTACGCCGTCAACAATCTACAGCATGTTAAAGCCCGAGCGAAAAGAGATAACGGTTAATGTAGTGAAGAAACTTTGTGACGGGCTGGACATAACTATCACGGAGTTTTTCAACGATAAGCTGTTCTTGGAGATTGAACAAGAAATAGAGTGAACCACTAGTATAGCGACAAGGGTTACTTCTTGACAATATTTGTCAAAGTATGTTACTATATCCATGTGAGTCGGTGCGGGGCGCGCATCGCTGGTTCCTTCCTTCTGTGTAATGCCAATGGCATGAGCAGGGGGAGGTGATTTATGTGGAGTTTACGGCTTTTGAAGTTAGCGCAGTTTGAGTTTTGCTACGGAAAATCACCTCAAGCCAGCGCGTTGAAGCGTTCGCGCTGTCATTCGGCATTTTCCGTGCAAAAGCGCAAACTGCTATTTCATGCTACTGTTGACGGCTGTTGGTATCTCAATATCGTCCGTAATAGCCATCATCATGTTAGTTCTAACTATCATAGCTACGAATAACCGCGACAGATATAAAAAGTAACAGCCGCCCTTAGTCTCCACACGACGGGCGGCTGTGTTTTGATGTGAAGGAACCAGCCGGCCTAATCCGGCGAACCTACAGGGAGAACACCAATCTCCCTGTTTTGATTTTAACATAGCAAACCGTATCTGTCAAATATTTTTACTTCGAAAGATTCTGCCGCTTCGGACAGAATTTCCAAAAAAGTTTCAAAAAATGCTTGCATTATTTTCGAGGGCGTGTTATACTCCTCTTTGTGGCATTATGCATATCTATTTTAATGCCGAAAGCTATGACGCGGAAGGTTGCGTTTAAGCCTGTTTGGGCTTAGAACGGTTAATTTCCGCCGAGCCAGTTCAATTCAAGAAATTGGACGATAAAGTCAGTTGAATAGACCGACACGAGAAAGCGCGCGCGTTTGAGTGAGCTATGAAGAAACGCACGGGGCAGTGTACGGGGATAATTGTTCAACCTTTATCAGTCAAGTAACGCTGGGAGGTTGTTTTTTAATGGCATCAACAAAAATCAGAATCCTGCTCAAAGCCTATGACCACAAGGTAATAGACGGCGCTGTAAGGCAGATTATCGAAACTGTCACACGCACGGGCGGACGTGTGAGCGGCCCTGTTCCGCTACCGACAAAACGCGAAGTTATCACAATTCTCCGCGCTGTCCACAAGTATAAGGATTCCCGCGAGCAGTTTGAAATGCGCACGCACAAGCGCCTGCTGGACATCATTCAGCCGACGGCTAAGACAAGCGAAGCGCTCTACAAGTTGGATTTACCCGAGGGCGTAGACATCTCGCTCAAGGTAATGAAGTAATATGGATATGATTGCCTAAAGCGGCAATCCGCTATTGGAGGTGCTTTAACAAAATGAAGAAGGCGATACTCGCCAGAAAAATCGGCATGACTCAAATCTTTACGGCGAAGGGCGAAATGATACCCGTAACCGTGCTTGAAGCGGGGCCGTGCCCGATTATTCAGAAGAAGACAGAAGAAACCGACGGATACGCTGCCGTCAAAGTCGCGTTCAGTGAAATGCGCGAGAAGAGCGCGAACAAACCCCATAAAGGTCAGTTCTCAGCTGTGGGTCAGCCGCTCATGAAGTATATGAAGGAATTTAAGCTAGACGACATCAGCGGCCTTAACGTAGGCGACGTTATCAAAGCCGATGTATTCACGGTAGGCGAACGCGTTGACGTCAGCGGAATTTCAAAGGGTAAGGGCTTCCAAGGCACGATTAAACGCCACGGAATGCACCGCGGCCCCATGACTCACGGTTCTAAATATCACCGTGGTGTCGGCGGTCTTTCAGCCGCAACAACGCCCGGTCGCGTTAAAAAGGGCAGAAAACTTCCCGGTCACATGGGTCATGTAGCCGTGACGGTTCAGAATATCGAAGTCGTCCGCGTTGACGGCGAGAAGAATATCCTGCTTGTTAAGGGTGGCATCCCCGGGCCCGACGGTTCAATAGTAGTGGTTAAGAATACGGTTAAGGTGAAGAAATAGCGGAAAGGAGGTCAAAAGTGGCGAAAGCAAGTATTTTCAATATAAACGGTGTTAACAAGGGTCAGTATGAATTACCCGAGATTCTCTTTGGCGCAACAGTGAACGAACACGCCGTACACATGGCGGTTGTTCAATATCTGGCTAACCAACGCCAAGGCACACAGTCAGCCAAAACCCGCGCAGAAGTACGCGGCGGCGGACGTAAGCCTTACGCTCAAAAGGGCACGGGTCGCGCACGTCAGGGTTCTATCAGAAGCCCACAATGGACGGGCGGCGGTATCGTATTTGCGCCGAAGCCGCGCGATTATTCGATGAAGCTGAACAAAAAGATGAAGCGCGTAGCACTCAAAAGCGCTCTCACAGCCCGCGCCAACGCAAACGGCGTAACGGTCATGGAAGACATGAACCTTGAAGCAATCAAAACGAAATCCATTGTTAAGCTCCTTAGCGCTATCGGTTTGGGTAAGACGCTCATAGTCACTGAAGAACCCAATCATAACGTAATCCTGTCCGCTAACAATATCCCGAATGTCGAAGTAACATTCGCGGGCAGCTTAAACGTTTATGATATAGTGAAATATGACAACCTGCTTATCACACAGGCGGCTATAGAGAAACTCGTGGAGGTGTACGCATAATGGCAGACCTTAAATATTATGACATCATACTCCGCCCGGTCGTTACGGAACGCAGCATGAACGAAATGAGTGAACAGAAATATACCTTCCTCGTTCACCCGGACGCAACAAAGACTCAAGTACGCGAAGCCGTAGAGAAGATGTTCGCCGGCACGAAAGTACGCCGCGTCAACGTCATGAACTACGACGGTAAGAAGAAACGCGTGCGTAGCGCTAAGTTCGGCAAGACCGAAAAACGCAAAAAAGCTATCGTAATGCTGACAGCGGACAGCAAGGAAATAGAGATATTCCAAGGCATGTAATAAACCCGTTATGAATTGAGGTGTAACTGCAAATGGGCATTAAGAGATATAAAGCCTATACGCCTTCCCGCCGTCAAATGACGGGTTCGGACTTCGCGGAGATTACCAAATCTACGCCGGAGCGTTCGTTGGTGAAGCACTTACCGACAACAGCCGGAAGGAATAACCAAGGCAAAATCACCGTTCGTCACAATGGCGGCGGCGCAAAGAAAAAGTATCGTATCATTGATTTCAAACGCAACAAAGACGGCGTACCAGCAAAGGTCAACGCGATTGAGTATGACCCCAACAGAACCGCCAATATCGCTCTCTTGTTCTATGTTGACGGCGAGAAGAGATATATGCTCGCTCCCATCGGTCTTAAAGTGGGCGACACGGTTATGAGCGGCGCAGAAGCCGAAGTAAGAGTGGGCAACTGCCTGCCGATGTCTAAGCTTCCTATCGGTTCTATGATTCACAATATAGAAATGAAGCCGGGCGCAGGCGGACAGCTCGTTCGTTCAGCCGGCAACTCCGCCCAGCTTATGGCGAAAGAAGGCAAGTACGCCACCGTTCGTCTGCCATCGGGCGAAATGCGTAATCTTCCGATTGAATGCCGCGCTACAGTCGGCCAAGTCGGTAATAACGAGCATGAGCTTATCAATTACGGTAAGGCCGGTCGCGTCCGCAACATGGGTAAGCGCCCGACAGTCCGCGGCTCTGTTATGAACCCGAATGACCACCCGCACGGCGGCGGCGAGGGACGCGCACCTATCGGTCGCCCCGCTCCGAGCACACCGTGGGGCAAGCCCGCTCTCGGTCAGAAAACTCGCGATAAGAAAAAAGCTTCCAATAAGATGATTATCCGCAGACGCAGTAAGTAGCTTGTAGGGGCGGGCACTGCCCGCCCGCTGTAAAGGAGGTAAAACATGCGTTCAATGAAAAAAGGGCCTTTCATCGATGACCATCTGATGAAAAAGGTACTAGCGGCAGTTGAAAGCGGCAAAACAGAAGCGGTTATCGCTACATGGTCACGCCGTTCAACAATATTTCCGGAAATGGTAGGGCTTACATTCGGCGTTTATAACGGCAAGCAACACATACCCGTTAAAGTCACCGAAGACATGGTAGGTCACAAGCTCGGCGAGTTCAGCCCGACACGCAATTATCGCGGTCACGGCAAAGATGCCGAAAAACGCAGTAAAGCCAGATAGTGGGAGGTAAGTCACGTGGCTAAAGGACATAGAAGCCAGATAAAGAAAGAGCGTAACGCTCAAAAGGATACACGCCCGAAGGCTATCCACCGCTACGCCCGCATATCTGACATCAAGGCAAGAATCGTCTTGGAACAGATTAAAGGCAAGCCCGTAGCGGCTGCTTTGGGTATTTTGGCGTATTCGCCGCGCTATGCCGCCGAGCTTATCGAGAAGGTACTCAAAAGCGCAATCGCCAACGCCGAAAACAACCTAGGCATGGACACGGAGAATCTCTTCGTAGAGAACGTCTTCGCGGACAGAGCCACTGTTATGAAGCGTATTCAACCACGCGCAAAGGGCAGAGCATATCGGATAGAGAAAAAGGTCAGCCATATCACCGTTGTGCTGAACGAAAAAGCAAAGAAAAGCGGGAGGTAGACAATGGGACAAAAGGTTAATCCCCACGGCCTGCGGGTTGGCATAATCAAATCATGGGATTCCGTTTGGTACGCCGACAAGGATTTTGGGAAGCTTCTGCTTGAAGACGACCGTATCCGTAAGTATATCAAAAACCGTCAGTTCGTCGCAAACGCGCCGAGAAACGCCGCGGGCATCGCGAAAATCGTTATCCGCCGCACGAACACAAACTGCAACGTAACGCTTCACACTTCCAAACCCGGTATCATTATCGGTAAGGGCGGCGAAAGCATTAAAGAGCTTACAGCCGACATCCAGAAGCTTACGAGCCAGAAAGTGAACGTATATATCGAAGAAATCAAACGCCCCGAACAAGTGGCGCAACTCGTAGCCGAAGACATCGCGAAACAGCTTGAAAACCGCGTTATGTTCCGTCGCGCTATGAAACAGGCCATGACACGCACGATGAAAGCGGGCGCGAAGGGCATCAAAACGAGTGTAAGCGGCCGTTTGGGCGGCGCTGAAATCGCCAGAACAGAGCATTACCACGAAGGCACAATTCCGCTACAGACACTCCGCGCCGACATTGTCTACGGTTTTGCAGAAGCCAGAACGACTTATGGCAAAATCGGCGTTAAAGTTTGGATTTATAAAGGCGAGGTACTCCCCAAGAAGAAACGCGAAGCAAGAGCTTAGCTTTTTGGGTCAGCCTTCTACGGGAGTGCGGATTGAAAAGGAGTGATTCTAATTGCTTAGTCCAAAAAGAGTTAAGCATCGTAAACAATTCAGAGGACGCATGAAGGGCACGGCTCAACGCGGCAACACGATTTTCTACGGTGAGTTCGGTTTAGTGGCACAAGAGCCATGCTGGATTACGTCCCGCCAGATAGAAGCGGCACGTATCGCAATGACGCGTTATATGAAGCGCGGCGGTAATGTCTGGATTAAGATTTTCCCGGATAAGCCGATAACACAGAAACCCGCTGAAACCCGTATGGGTTCAGGTAAAGGTTCTTTGGAATATTGGGTAGCGGTCGTTAAGCCCGGGCGCGTAATGTATGAAATCTCGGGTGTCAGCGAAGAAGTAGCGCGTGAAGCGTTGCGTCTGGCTATGCACAAGCTGCCCGTTAAGTGCAAGATTATGTCTAAGGCAGAAGTTGAAGCTTCAATAGCCGCAAAGACAGCAGGAAAGACAGGTGAAGCGAATGAAGTCTAAGAACTTTGCAGACGAATTCCGCAACAAGACCCTTGAGGAGTTAACCCAAGAGCTTGTCGCCGCTAAGAAAGAGCTGTTCAACCTGCGTTTCCAGAACGCCACAAACCAGCTCAACAACACAGCGAGAATTAACCTCGTTCGCAAGAATATCGCGCGTATCCAGACTTTCATCACACAGAAAAAGGCTAACGCGTAATCCTTTTTAAGGAAAGGAGATAGAAATGGAAGGTACAGAACGTAAACTGCGTAAGACCATGATTGGCATAGTCACGAGCGACAAAATGGACAAAACCATTGTCGTCGCCGTTCAGAATAATGTGCGTCACCCACTCTATGGCAAAATCATCAAACGCACCTATAAGCTCAAAGCACATGACGAAAAGAACGAATGCCAAATCGGCGACCGCGTTAAAGTCATGAGCACACGCCCTCTTTCAAAGGATAAGCGCTACAGACTCGTAGAGATTATCGAGAGAGCGAAGTAATATCGTAACGTCCGGAAAAGGAGTGAAATAAATGGTACAAACCGAATCAAGGCTTAATGTCGCGGATAATTCGGGCGCGAAAGAAGTGCTTGTAATACGCGTTATGGGCGGCTCCATAAGACGGTACGCTGGCGTAGGCGATATTATCGTCTGTGCGGTCAAGGACGCAACGCCCGGGGGCGTTGTTAAGAAGGGCGACGTAGTTAAGGCTGTCGTCGTTCGTACAAAGAAGCCCATTCGCCGCAAGGACGGTTCCTACATCCGCTTTGACGACAACGCGGCTGTCATTCTCAAAGACGAGTTAGAGCCCAAGGGCACACGTATCTTTGGCCCGGTCGCGCGCGAACTCCGTGAGAAGAAGTATACCAAGATTTTGTCACTTGCTCCTGAAGTGCTATAGGAGGTAAACATGATAGTCAAATCCAAAATCAAAAAGAACGACCAGGTACTCGTCATAGCCGGCAAGGACAAGGGCAAAAAGGGCAAGGTTCTGGTTGTTGATAAAGATAGAAACCGCGTCATCGTTGAGGGCGTAAACATAATATCGAAGCACGTGAAGCCGCGCGGCCAAAATCAACACGGCGGCATCGAGAAAAAAGAAGGCTTCATCCATTCCTCAAACGTGATGTATCTGCATAAAGGCAAACCCACGCGCGTCGGCTACCTTGCGACAAAGAAAGAAGTCAACGGCAAGACGGTTACGATTAAACAGCGCGTAGTTAAGTCCACAGGCGAGGTTATAGACTAACAGCCCCGACAGGGGCGGGTAGTACCCGCCCGAACATGTATTAGGAGGTAACTCTGTGAACAGGTTCAGAGAATTCTATCAGACCGAGGTGTCTGATGGCATGGTTAAAGAATTTAACTATACAAACCCAATGGCAATCCCGCGCCTTGTAAAGATTGTCATCAATATGGGATTAGGCGACGCGAAGGACGACAAGAAACAGATTGAAGCCGCCGCAGGCGACATGGCGATTATCGCGGGTCAACGCCCCATAATCACCAAGGCGAAGAAGTCTGTAGCGAACTTCAAACTGCGTCAGGGCATGAGCGTCGGTTGCAAGGTAACACTGCGTGGCGACAGAATGTACAGCTTTGCTGACAGACTGATAAACGTATCGCTCCCGCGTGTTCGTGACTTCCGTGGCGTTAACCCAGATGCGTTCGACGGCCGCGGCAACTATACCCTCGGTATCCGCGAACAGCTCATCTTCCCAGAAATCTCTTATGATAAGATAGATAAGATTCGCGGCATGGACATCGTTTTCGTCACCACGGCGACAACCGACAAAGAAGCGTTCCACTTGTTAAAGCTTCTCGGTATGCCGTTCAGAAAGTAGGAGGAAAAGATGGCAAAGAAAAGCATGATTATAAAGCAGCAGCGCCCGCCGAAGTTTTCGACACGCGCCTATAACCGCTGCACCATCTGCGGCCGCCCGCACGGCACATTGCGTAAATTCGGCATCTGCCGTATCTGCTTCCGTGAACTGGCATACAAAGGGCAAATCCCCGGCGTAAAGAAGGCCAGTTGGTAAGCTCGTAATGAAAGGAGGCTACACATGTCAATGTCAGACCCGATTGCTGATATGCTCACGCGTATTCGCAACGCGAACTCCGCTCGCCATACGACGGTAGACGTTCCTAGCTCCCGTGAGAAAAGGGCGATAGTGGACATTTTGATAAAAGAAGGCTACATCAAGAATGTAGAGATGATAGAAGACGGCGTGAAGAAAACCATGCGCCTGACTCTCAAATATGGCAAGACAAAGAACGAAAAGACGATAACGGGCATCAAACGTATCTCGAAGCCGGGGCTTCGCGTTTATGCCGGCGCAACTGAGTTGCCGCGCGTACTCGGTGGTCTTGGTATCGCGATTCTCAGCACAAACAAGGGTATCGTCACAGAAAAAGAAGCCAAAAAACTCGGCGTGGGCGGCGAAGTCCTCGCGTTTGTTTGGTAATTTGCATTAGGGAGGCAGCAGACCATGTCGAGAATTGGTAAACAACCAATCATTGTACCGAACGGCGTGACGGTGACTATCGAAGCCGGCAATGTCGTTACGGTAAAAGGGCCCAAGGGCACGTTATCCCGCGCTCTTTCGCCGGACATGAACATCGCGCAAGAAGAGGGCAAGATTATTGTCACACGCCCGAACGACTTAAAGCGTTTCCGCGCTTTACACGGGCTTACGCGCACACTGATTAACAATATGGTAGTCGGTGTTACGGTAGGTTATGTTAAAAAGCTTGAAATCGTCGGTACGGGTTATAAAGCCGCCCGCGAGAAAGACGGCGATAGACTTAAACTTTCGCTCGGTTATTCCCACCTCATTTTCATGCACGACCCCGAGGGCATCGTGTCTGCGGTTGAAGGCTCTGTTGTTAAAGCTGACGGGCGTGAATGGGTTGAGGGCACAAAGATTACTATCACGGGCATCGACAAAGAAAAAGTCGGTCAATATGCCGCTGACATCAGAAGCAAGCGTAGCCCAGAACCCTATAAGGGCAAGGGTATCAAATACGCCGATGAGAAGATTCTTCGCAAGGCGGGTAAATCCGGCAAGAAATAGCCTAGGGTTTAGCAGATAAACCCTGGATAGGGAGTGTAAATTATGGTTAAACAAATCGACCGCGCTTCCGCGCGTTTGAAACGCCACCAGCGTATAAGGAACCACGTAAACGGCACGTCCGAACGCCCGCGCCTTGCGGTGTTTAGGTCCAACAAGCATATCTACTGCCAAATCATTGACGATGTGAAGAAAGTTACACTGGTCGCGGCCAGTACGGTTGAAAAGGCCATCGCCGACACATTGGAGAAGACTTGGGATGTAGATGCTGCCACGGCTGTCGGCAAGGCTATAGCAGAAAAGGCACAAGCCGCCGGTATTAAAGCTGTCGTGTTTGACCGCGGCGGTTATATTTACCACGGCAAGGTGAAGGCGCTCGGCGACGCGGCGCGTGAAGCGGGCCTTGAGTTTTAGGCACAGGAGGACATCTAATGGCTAAAATAGATACAACCGGCATGGAACTGCTGGACAAGGTTGTAGTTATAAAGCGCGTCACGAAGGTTGTTAAAGGCGGACGCACAATCAGCTTTGCGGCTCTCGTAGTCGTAGGCGACAAGAACGGTCACGTCGGTGTTGGCCTCGGTAAAGCCGCTGAAACAAGCGAAGCTATCCGCAAGGGCAAAGAAGACGCGAAGAAACACCTCGTATATATCGAGCGCAACGAAAACGATTCGATTTACCACGAGATTTATGGGCGCTTTGGCGCGGCGGCAGTGTTCATGAAGCCGGCTAAAGAAGGTACCGGTATTATCGCGGGTGGCGCAGTCCGTGCGGTCATGGAGCTTGCGGGCATCAGAAACATCAGCACGAAATGCCTCGGCACAACGAACAAGCGCAATGTCGTCAACGCGACAATCAACGGGCTTGTAAGCCTAAAGACCCCCGAAATCATCGCGCGTGCGCGTGGCAAAGAAGTTAGTGAAATTCTGTAGGGAAACTTCCCTTTTAGAAAGAGGTTTGACTATGGGCGAACTCAAAATCACGCTGAAGAAGTCACCTATTTCATCAATCCCGAAGCATAGAAAGACGCTTGAAGCTCTGGGTTTAAGAAAGGTGAACCATTCGGTAATAAAGAAAGACAACCCCGCGACGTGGGGCATGATAAACCAGCTTAACTACATGCTGGAAGTCGAAAAACTGTAGAGTAAACACACCGAAAGGAGTTTGCTATGAAGTTAGGCGAACTGAAACCCGCGAAGGGCGCTACTAAAGCAGATTTTCGCGTCGGGCGCGGTCACGGCTCCGGCAACGGCAAACAGTCCGGGCGCGGTCATAAAGGTCAGGGTTCAAGAACGGGCGGCGGCGTAAGACCGATGTTCGAGGGCGGTCAGATGCCTTTGTACAGAAGACTGCCAAAGCGCGGCTTTACGAACCGCAATCATAAAGAGATTGTCGCTATCAATCTTTTCATGTTAGATGTATTCGAAAACGGCGCTGTGGTTGACATTGCGGCGCTCCAGTCTAAAGGCTTGGTTTCTAACCCGCGTGACGGCGTTAAAATCCTAGGTCAAGGCGAAATCACCAAACAATTGACTGTGAGGGTTAACTTTTTCAGCAAATCGGCTATCGAAAAGATAGAAGCCGCAGGCGGAAAAGCTGAGGTGATTTAGTGTTTAGCGTATTTATAAACGCGTTCAAGGTCAAAGACATACGCCAGAAGATGTTCTATATCGTCATCATGCTGGCAGTCTATCGCCTTGGTTGCGCTATCAACCTCCCCGACATCAACAACGCCGCACTTTTGTCCGCGCAAGGCGCGTCAGCCGACAATATCTTTGCGCTAATCACGGGCGGTAGCTTCGGTTCGATATTCTACATGGGTATCGGCCCCTACATTACGGCGAGCATTATCATTCAGCTTCTAACCGTCGCCATCCCTGCCCTTGAAGAGATGCAAAAAGAGGGCGAAGCGGGCAGACGTAAGCTGAACCAGATAACACGTTACACGGCCGTCGCGCTTGCTCTGATTCAAGGTATCGCGACTGTATACTCGCTACGCTATGTGTTCTATCACCAGAACTTCCTTACGTATGTTATGGCGACGGTTACACTCGTCACAGGCACAATCTTTATCATGTGGTTGGCTGAACTTATTACAGAGCGCGGTATCGGCAACGGTTCGTCGTTCCTAATCTTCGCTAACATCTTGAGTGGTCTGCCCGGGAGTATCACAATGCTTCTCGGTACGGCTCTCGGCACGACTGATATAGTGGCTTGGCTTGTTGTTATCGCCGTGGCTCTGATATTCGTAGGCATTATCGCTTTCGCGATTCGTATTCAAGACGGCGAACGCCGCATACCGATACAATACACCCGCAACATGCAGGGCAGACGCTTTGGCAACATGGGCGGGGCGCAGTTTATACCGTTAAAGGTCAATATCGCGGGCGTTATGAGTATCATCTTCGCTATCTCACTGCTTCAAGTCCCCACGACTTTGAACCAGTTTATACCGAATAACGCTATTATTCAGTGGTTCTCATACTACTTGGGTATTCACCACCCGGTAGGCGCGGCTGTCTATGTGCTTCTGATATTCTGCTTCACGTTCTTCTATACGTCGTTCACGATTAACCCCGTTGAAATGGCGCAGAACTTAAAGAACAGTCAGGGCATTATACCGGGCATTCGCCCGGGCAAGCCGACCTCTGATTATATCGCCTCGATTATAGGCAGACTTTCATGGATTGGCGCGTTCTTCTACTCAATCATGGCGCTTATACCCGTTCTGATTCAGTGGATTTTCAAGGTTCAAGTGGGCTTCGGCGGCACAACACTGTTGATTGTAACAGGCGTTGCGCTCGAACTTCTGAAGAACATGGAAACACAGCTTATCCAAAGACACCGTAAAGGTTTCCTTGAAACCTAAAAGGACTTTCTATGCGACTAGTTACTCTAGGGCCGCCGGGCGCCGGCAAAGGCACACAGACCGACCGTCTGGCGGAACATTACCAAATAAAGCACATCTCCACGGGCGATATGTTGCGTGAAGAAATGCGTAACAATACACCGATTGGGCGCGAGATAACAGGCATCATGAATGCCGGTCAACTTGTGCCTGATGAAGTAGTCAATAGCATGGTCAGTGCGCTCATCAGAGGCATGGCGAAAGATGAAGGCTTCGTGTTCGACGGCTTCCCGCGGAATGTAAAGCAAGCCGAGTTTCTCGACAACTTGCTTAGCAAAGAGCCGGAAGTTTCGCGAATCAAGCGCGTTATCTATATAACCGCGCCCGATGAAGTGATTCTGGCGCGTATGGCGGGGCGGCGCGTCTGCCCACATTGCGGCTCAGTGTTTCATGTAGAACATCATCCGCCAAAGGTCGACGGCAGTTGCGATTCTTGTCACAATGCGCTCGTTCAGCGCGAAGACGATAAGGAAAGCACCGTGTTAAACCGCCTGAAAATTTACCGCACTCAGACAGAGCCTGTTATTGATTATTATAGTAAGAAAGATTTGTTGGTAGTCGTCAGCGGCGTGGCGGACATCAAAATGACCACACGCAAACTGATTGATATATTAGGAGAATAGTATGGCCGTCAGTATAAAAACGCCGGAACAGATAGATAAAATGCGCGCGGCATGTCGCATAGTAGGGGAATGCCTCAACATGCTTGAGGGAGAAATCAGAGTCGGTATTACGACACTTGAGCTGGATAAGATTGCCGCTGACTTCATCAAATCACGCGGCGGCATTCCGACTTTCTTGAACTACAACGGCTACCCGGGCAATATCTGTATCTCTGTAAATGAGGAAGTCATTCACGGGATACCGGGTTTAAGGCGTTTGAAAACGGGCGATATTGTTAGTATGGACGTAGGTGTGACATTGAATGGCTTTATCGGTGACGCGGCGAGGACTTTCACTGTCGGAACCGTTAAAGATGAGCTGTTAAAGCTCATTGAAGTCACACGTCAAAGTTTCTTTGAGGGCATTAAACACGCCCACGCGGGCAGCCATCTATATCAGATTTCAGCCGCGATTGGCGCGTATGCCGAGAGCTTCGGCTACGGCGTTGTCAAAGAGTTTACAGGTCACGGCGTCGGCAGACAGTTGCACGAAGCGCCCGAAATACCGAATTTCCGCCAACCCTCACGCGGGATTAGGTTACAACCGGGTATGACGCTTGCGATTGAGCCGATGGTGAATCTAGGCACAGCCAATATCTGGATTTTGCCCGATGAATGGACTGTAATCACACGCGACAAAAAGCCTTCCGCCCACTACGAAAATACGATTCTCATTACAGACGGCGAGCCGGAGATAATGACGCTCGTTTAGCTCCGTTATGGGCGCAGTAGCGCGTCCCTACAAGGGGGAAGCTATCATCACAGTAGGACAAATTGTTATATCCAAATGCGGCAGGGACAAAAATATGCCGTTTATCGTTACCCAATGTTCGGAAGAATACCTGTACTTGGTAGACGGCGCCTTGCGGACTATGAACAAACCTAAGAAAAAGAAGAAGCGGCATGTTCAGGCGACGAATACAGTCGCTGGTACTATAGTAGAGGGACTGCGCGCGGGTAGCCTAAATGACGCCGCTTTCCGCCGAGCGCTTGAAACATTCAGACGAACTGAAAAGGGGGATGAACTTGTCCAAGAGTGACGTTATAGAAATAGAGGGTATCGTTTTAGAGAAACTGCCGAACGCCACGTTTGCGGTTGAACTAGAAAACGGCCACAAAATCATAGCCCATATCTCCGGAAAGTTGCGGCTTCACTATATCCGCATCATACCGGGCGATAAGGTACACATAGAAATGTCGCCATATGACTTGACCAAGGGTAGAATCGTTTGGCGCGATAAGTAACGAAATAACCGCGGTTTAGCAATTTCGATAGCTATTTACGGTTCGCCTATCAGTCCAAAAGGTTTCGCTTTCTGCATTCCCAAGGGAATGCACAGTCGCTCAACTGGACTGACTTAACGGCTCACTGTAAATGAACATGGAATTGCTAGTATATGAAAGGATGGTTTATAATGAAAGTCAGACCTTCCGTCAAACCCATGTGCGAAAAGTGCAAGATTATTAAACGCAAGGGCGCGATTCGCGTCATTTGTGAAAATCCCAAGCACAAGCAAAGACAGGGATAGGAGGAACGCTTTATGGCACGTATTTCCGGTGTTGACTTGCCGAGAGAAAAGCGCGTTGAGATAGGGCTTACCTATATCTTCGGCATCGGCAGAAGCAGCTCCAATCGTATTCTTAAAGAAGCGGGTGTTGACCCGAGTATTCGTATTAAGGATTTGACAGACGACCAAGTCGGTAAAATCCGTGATATAATTGACCAAAGCCAGGTAGTTGAGGGTGACTTGCGCCGTGAGATAGCTATGAATATCAAACGCCTGCAAGACATCGGCTGCTACAGAGGAATCCGCCACAGACGCAGCCTGCCCGTTCGCGGTCAACGCACGAAAACAAACGCGCGTACACGTAAGGGCCCAAGACGCACGGTTGCGAACAAGAAGAAATAGGGAGGATTAGGCAATGGCTAGAAAGACTGTTAAAAGAGCTACGTCAAGACGCCGCGTTAAACGGGTTGTTGACCGTGGCCAGGCGCATATCCAGTCGTCCTTTAACAATACAATTGTTACAATTACGGACAGCGTGGGCAACGCGTTAAGCTGGGCATCCGCCGGTCAGCTCGGTTTCAGAGGCTCCAGGAAGTCCACGCCCTATGCCGCTCAGATGGCAGCGGACACGGCGGCTCAGGCGGCGAAGGAATATGGTCTTCGCACTGTCGAAGTGTTTGTAAAAGGGCCGGGCTCGGGTCGCGAGGCCGCTATTCGTGCGCTTAGCGCTGCGGGGCTTGATGTTACGATGATTAAAGACGTTACACCAGTACCCCATAACGGCTGCCGCCCGCCGAAGCGCAGAAGAATATAATTACCAAATATAATGGAGGACTAATATGGCTAGATATATAGGCCCTGTTTGCCGGCTTTGCCGCCGCGAAGGCGAAAAGCTGTTCCTTAAAGGCGAAAAATGCGGCAAGGCTAGTTGCCCCGTTATTAAGCGCAAAGGCAACCCGCCCGGACAGCATTGGGAGAAGATGAGAAAGCTTTCGGGCTACGGCACACAGATTCGCGAGAAGCAAAAAGCTAAGCGTATCTATGGTATGCTTGAAACGCAGTTTAGAAATACGTTTGATAAGGCGACTAAAGTTAAGGGTATCACAGGTGAAAACCTGCTTAGACTTCTTGAACTACGCCTTGACAACGTGGTTTACCGCCTTGGTTACGGCCGTTCGCGCACAGAAGCGCGTCAGATTGTTCGTCATAACCACATCCGCGTAAACGGCAAGAAGGTTAATATCCCGTCGTTCACGGTTAAACCGGGCGACGTGATTGAGATAAAGGAAAAGAGCACGGGAATGCAGCGCTTCAAAGACATTTTGGAGGTAACGGACACGCGCGCCGTTCCGGCGTGGCTTACGGCCAATCATGCGCAGCTATCTGGCAGCGTAACAATGATTCCGAACCGCGACCAAATTGACACGCAAGTCAACGAAACCCTGATTGTCGAGCTTTATTCCAAGTAAGAATCAGGAGGTAAGGCTTTGTTTGATTTCACGAAGGCTGATGTTACTGTCGAAGAGCAGTCGAATAGCTATGGGCGGTTTGTATTCAAGCCGTTAGAACCGGGCTATGGCACGACGCTGGGGAACTCCCTGCGCCGTACTCTGCTGTCGAGTCTTCCGGGCGCGGCTGTTTCAATGGTACGCATTGACGGCGTAACGCATGAATTCTCGTTTATCCCGGGTGTTACTGAAGACGTGACGGAATTGGTGCTTAACATCAAAGGGCTTGCGCTCAAGAACCACAGCACAAGCGGAGAACCAAAGACAATCACGATTGACGCGCATGGTGACTGTGAAGTCCTCGCGTCTAGTATTATCGTGCCCGCGGACATAGAGATTTGCAATCCCGAACTTCACATAGCCACGCTGAACGGCGCTGACGCTCACCTCCATATCGAGATGACTGTCACAACGGGCGCGGGTTATGTAAGCTCCGACAAGAATAAAAACAGCAGCCTTATAGGCATCATACCTGTGGATTCGCTGTACACGCCCGTCACGCGCGTGAACTTTCTGGTTGACAACTACCTCTACAACGAACGTACCGACTATGACAGGCTCACGCTTGAAGTCTGGACGAACGGCACAATCAAACCCGAAGAAGCGGTCAGCACAGCCGCGAAAATCCTGATTGAGCATCTGAACCTGTTTGTCAATCTCTCGGAGAACGCGAAACATACAGAAATCAAGATGGAACGTGTTGACGAGAAGCGCGAAAAGACAATGGATTTGACTATTGAGGACCTCGATTTGTCCGTCCGTTCGTACAACTGCCTAAAACGCGCCGGCATTAACACCGTCGAGGATTTGGCGACACGTACTGAAGAGGACATGCGCAAAGTCCGTAACATGGGTCAGAAATCCCTTGAAGAAGTGCTAAAGAAGATGGCGGAGCTAGGGCTTCACCTACGCCCGAGTGACGAATAAATAAAGTGGCTCAGGCGGCAACGCCTGAATTCCCACGCTTGAAAGGAGAACAGCTATGTCTGGATATAGAAAGCTAGGGCGCACGAGTAGCCAGCGCAAGGCGATGTTGCGCGGGCTTACGACGCACTTGCTGTATTACGGACGTATCAAAACGACCGTGACGCGCGCCAAAGAGATTCAGCCTATTGCTGAGAAGCTGATTACTTTGGCAGTCAAGGAGCGCGACAATTACGACAACGTAACCGTCACGGTCAAAGTACCCAAAAAGAACGCCAAGGGTCAACGCATGAAGGAAGAGAAAAACGGCGAAAAGGTCACTATTTTCGACACAATCGAAAAGCAGATTAAAAAAGACCGCCCGTCACGCCTGAATGCCCGCCGCAAGATGCTTGCGTTCCTTTACCCAATAACGGTAGCCCCTAAGGGTGAAGAAATGCGCAAAAAGCATTACGAGGCGATTGACATGCCTAAAAAACTCTTCGAAGAAATCGCTCCTAAGTACGCCGACCGCAAGGGCGGTTATACACGCATTATCAAGGTTGGTATGCGTAAGGGCGACGGCGCCGAAGAAGCTATAATCGAGCTTGTATAGTAAATAATCACGGAGGCGCAATTAGCGCGTCCGTTTTTATTTTGTTTAGGGGGTTAATATGGCCGAGTTAACAGGTTTTTTCGTCAAAGACTTTCCAGCTTGCCGCGCTGTCGGCAAATCCGTGCGCTTATCTATGGAAGAAGCCGCCCAAGCGACAAGCCCAATCCGCGCGTTGTGGTGTCAATGCTTTGAAGAAGGGGCGTTTAATTCTATTATGAGCGCGGGCAAGGCTGTCATGCCCGAGTGTGTGGGATTGGAGTTTGATTATGACTTCAATACCCAACGGTTTACTTATATGGTATGTATGTTCCTTGAAGCAGATACACCAGTGCCCGAGGGTTTGGAGTACCGCGACTTGCCCGCTTCACGCATAGCCGTCAGTTATGTCACGGGTGAAGAACACGACGTATACCCGAACGCGTATGACATCGCGTCAAAAGCCATTGCCCAAAATGGGCATAGAGCAAACTGGACATTTTGGGCAGAGGTTTATAACTATGAGCGTTTCATGAAGCCCCAAGAAACCGGCTCGAAGATAATCACGTTGGATTTTTACGTGCCGATTGAGGGGTAATAGCGAAATTTGCCGCAACTTAGGTTGCGGTTTTTTATTGCAAACTAGTGAGGCTTGTGTTAAGATTTATGTGGGGAATGCCACCCATCACAAAAAATGGCAATGTCCGCTTGCGCGAGTAAGCATATCGTGGAGAATACGGCACTCATTAAAAAAAAGCCGTAACCGGGGTAAGATATTACTAGCTGAGGGGATACAAATATGAAAGACATCGAAAATAGACGCCTTCTTCTTTTTGCGCTTTTGACGGTAGTGTTTCTTGTTGCTTTAAGCCTGATTTACTATCAGAGCGCTAACCCAAATATTCTGTTATTACTTATGCTTTCTACAACAGTAGCTGTTATCTTGACGCGGATTATCACTAGAGAAGGGTTAAAAGACCTTTATATTAAACCCAATATTAAGGGTAATATTAGGTGGTACGCATTCGCATATATTCTTACGCCGATTATCGCGTACTTCGGCGCAGTTGTTTATTTTTTGATTTTCCCCAACGATTTTGACCCGCTTAATTCTGCATATGCAGTTAGCGGGGGCATTACATCTACCAGCCAATACGTAGACAATCTGCTTATAGTCATGCCACTTGCGATTATTGTAAATCCGCTTATGGGTATCATCCAATGTTTGGGAGAAGAATTTGCTTGGAGGGCATATCTTCTGCCAAAGCTGTGCAAGAAGTTTAACATTATACCAGCTCTATTACTATCAGGCGTTATATGGGGGGCGTGGCATAGTCCTATTGTTGTTATGGGCTACAATTATGGGGCAGAGTATCATTTATTCGGGGTTCTTGCAATGGTCGTTTTCTGCATAGTTTTGGGTATTATCTCTGCTTACTTGTTTTTTGTAACAAAATCGGTTTGGGCACCG
Source organism: uncultured Defluviitaleaceae bacterium (assembly GCA_964583165.1). GTDB lineage: Bacteria > Bacillota > Clostridia > Lachnospirales > WRAX01 > CAZOVK01. Next base: position 32,854 of record CAZOVK010000005.1, read on the forward strand.
ACACTCTTTCACGCCGCGATTAACGGAATGGACCTATGGGCACCGAGTACGCTCTTTATGAGTAATGAAAGCAATAAGTTTATAGGCCCTGATTTGTTAGGCGTTATCGGTGGTATGGGTTTTATTGTTGTTGCGAGTATGTGCTTGCTTGATATACATAAAAACCCGCAAAGATTTAGAATCTTTAGCTAATAACTGTTTCTCAAATGGCCGGTTATAATGTTGGATTTTTTATTGCAAACAGCAGGTACATATGATAGAATATATGTGGGGTATGCCACCCATAACAAAAAATGGCAGAAAAACCGCTAACGCGGCTCGAGAAAAGGAGAGCGGCACTCATAACAAAAACGCCGCAAACGGGGCCGGCCGTTTCAAATCCGAACTACGGGATTTTGAACTGCTCGCCCATGCAACAGGGGCTGGTCGTTCCAAATCCTAACTACAGGATTTTGAACTGCTCGCCCATGCAACCGGGGTGAAAGTATGAAAACAATATCTGTAATCAGCACGGCGGGCAAACCCCTCCAGCCGACATATGTAAAGCGTGCGCGACAGCTTGTCAAGAACAACCGCGCCGCGTGGGAGGGAAAGGCCCTAATCCGTATGCTGGATTTTAGGGAGGAAAAATCAGTGGAGTATGAGAATAACGGTAATGTTTATAGCGAACCCGAGCGCAGACCTGTGCCCGCGCCGCTTGATGACCGCGTAGTAATGGACATGGCTAAACGCCGCGTATTGGCGAAGAAGAACCTTTTTGGGCAACTTCTGGACTATATTTTACTGGGGATTGTAATGCTTGGGATTGTCAATACGCATTGGTTTGAAGACCGCATGGGCGTAACAATGGGATTTCTGTTCTTTTGGGGCGTTCGCCTGGCGTGGCGCGCATGGAAATTTGCTCGTCCCGCGTTTAGCAAGGGTTTTGTGCAATACTTCCGCGAGCGCGAGCAACGCAGGCTTGAAGCGGAGTATATGCGCCTGAAGAAGATGGACGCGGCATATGTTTCAACACGTATAGCTGAATAATTGCAAAAGAAAAGGGCGGGGTAACCGCCCTTTTTTAGACCTCAATCGCGTTGTTCGTTTCATAAAGATAGATGTAACAGCCACCCACAGCCAAACCCATACAGTCAGCCGCCGCGCGTCTGTACAAATCGATTTGTGTGTGGTAACGCTCGATGATTATCGGGATATCTGCTTCCGTTTCTACGTGGTCAGTCTTGTAATCGACAAGGTAAAGCTTCTCGTTTTCTTCGAAAACGCAGTCGATTACGCCATGCGCGAGTATCGGCGTTTCTGTGTCGGCTTCCATATTCAAATCATGTGGCGATAGTCGCATAACAAACGGCATTTCACGCCACACACGCGCCGCCGTGGCAATTCGCGCGGCGAGTGGGCTTTTGGCGAAAACGAGCAATTTCTGAGGCTCAATAAACCGCCTATGCTCAGCGCGCAAGAGGTTCTTGTTTGTCAGTTCGTCAAGTTGGGCTTCGACATCAGCAAGACTTTGGATGCGCCTTATGTCTAGGTGTTGCAAGCACGTATGAATAAGCGTACCGCGCTCGGAGGATGAAAGCTTCCCCTGCATGAACGACGGTTTGGAGAATAAGCGCGGGTGTTCGGTGATTTCTGCGCCGCCCGAATCGAGTTGGGCTGCGAAACGCCGCTTAATCTCGCTGACAGACACCTTACTGGGCACATCTTCGCCACGCTCGGCATAGGGGTAGCGGTAATCGAGGCGTGCGGCGATTTTTGCGTCCGCTGATGGGTTTTGGCAGAGTAGGGCGTAGAGGGCAGACTCTGCGCTTGTTTCGTTCGTTCGCTCTGAGAGGGTTCGCGCCGACAGAATGCTGATGTCAAAACGCCCCGAAAGCGCCGAATTCACGGGTATTTCTGACGATAACATGTCGCGCAGAATCGCGGCGTCTTTATGACGCAAAAGCGCTGATATTATCCATTTTAGGTATGTATTCTGTTCGGCTAACTTTACATGAGGTAAAGACAGCGCCGTTTCGCGTGCCGTATCAGTGAGTTTGTCAAGCACACGTGGCAGATTCGTAACAGTGCCCACGAGTTCGAGGTATTCCATACAGCGTGTTAGTGCGACATACAAAACGCGCATTTCCTCTGAAACACGCTCCTCGCGTATGCGCTTACGAAACGCGAATGTACGCAACGAGTCAGACGCGAGATGTGCCTCGTCATCATAGAGGACAGTCGTCAGCCCCATATTTTGATGAAACAACAGGTTGTTACGCTCGTCACCCGCATTTAACGCGCGGTTCAGCCCACACACAAACACAACAGGGAACTCCAGCCCCTTACTGCCGTGTATTGTCATTATGCGCACCGCGTCAGCCGATTCGCTCGACAGTTTCGCGCCCTCGCGCTGTTCGCGCCGTTTCACTGCACGTTCGATATAACGTATGAAGCCGAACATACCCGCGCCGTCAGTGTCCGTGTAACCCGCCGTCAACTCGAACAGCGCCATGAGGTTGGCGCGACGCAACTTTCCGCCACGCATTGCGCCGACTATGTCGAAGTAACCCGTGTCAAAGATGAGCCGCCAGACCAAGCGCGGCAATTCAAGCTCGCGCGCCGTGTCGCGCCAATCGTTGAGAGCAGTTATAAACGCGCTACATTTGTCACGCAATTGCGCGTTCTCGCCGATAAGACCATACGCGGTCACACAGTCATAATACACGCGCCGACCACTGAGTTTAATCGCCGCCAATTCTGCGTCGGAGAAGCCGTAAAGCGGTGAACGCATGACCGAAATAAGGTGTATGTCTTGGCGTGGGTTGTCAATCACGCGCAGAAAGCTCAGTATGAGCGACACCTCGGTTTTCGTAAAAAACGCCTTCTCACCGGGCGCGACAGACGGTATGTTTTGCGCCGTCAACGCGCGCGCGAACACGTCTGCCAGTTCGTTTGTCGAACGCATGAGTATGGCAAAATCTTGTGGGCGTGCGGGGCGTTTTGTAGAGTCGCGAAGCGTAATCGGTATTTTCGCGTCCAGCATTTCGCGTATGCGCTTCGCTATATACGCCGCTTCTAGTTCCGCGTTTGAGAAATCGGACGCGCTCGGATTGTTCGGGTCGCTCTCGGCTTCAGCTTCTGAAATTTCATCATAGTCGGCCTGTTTGTCAATGAGCGTAAGGCGCACGCTTTCGGGCGAATCGGTATAGACGGTTGAAGCGGGAATGAGCCGCGCCGTGTTGTAGTTTACGCCGCCCAGCCGTTCGCTCATTATCTGGTCAAAAATTGTGTTGACAGAATCGAGCACCGCCGCGCTACTCCTAAAATTAGCATTCAAATCGATACGCACACCGCCGCTTCCGCTGCCAAATTCGCGATATTTCGCCGCGAACAGGGCGGGTTCGGCGAGCCGGAAACGGTAGATGCTCTGTTTTATGTCGCCAACCATGAAACGGTTTGGCGAGTATTTCCGGGAAATAGTCGAAAGAATCCGCTCTTGAACGGGGTTTATGTCTTGATATTCGTCAACGGCGATTTCGGCGAAGCTGTCACGCAATGCCGCGGCAAGCTCAGTTTCTTCACCGTTTTGAATCAACGCCGACAGGGTCAGATGCTCAAAGTCGCTGAAATCAAGCCAACCCCGCGCACGTTTCGCGTCTTTGTATGCGTCGTCAAACTCGATGGCTAGCCGCGCCAAATCAGCGACAATCGGTTGCTCATCCGCGAGCTCTTGCATGAGCGCGTCATAACCCTTCGCGAACACCGATTTATACATCTTAGTGATAGCGTCCTTATACTCGTCGCGCATGGCCTTAATGCGTTCTGAGTCGTCCACATCTTTGAGCATGGGGGCGCGTGAAAAGTCCATATCCATTGCCGCGACAAACGCGCTGAAGTCAACGCGGAGTAGACGCCGCGCAACCTCTATCAAAGAAAGCTCATAATTTATATGCGCCACGTATTTTTCAGAGGCATTAGCTTCCGCGGCAAAATTCATGCAGTCACTCGCGCGTTCTGAAAGGGTTTTCAGTTGTTCGTCGAGATAGTCAATAAGGTAATCGAACCAGACGCCACCCATACCGCTATTTACACCCGCCGCTTGGTCAGCCAGCCATATTCGGTAATCGGGCACGCCCATAAGTTGTTCATAGAGCCGCAAAAGCTGAATCTTGAGCGGCTCATCTGTCGCGGAGTTGCAGAACAGGCGCAAGAGTCTGTGAAAAAAGTTATAGTCCTCGCTCATATAAAGTTGCTCAAACAAGGCCGCCGCCGTGTCGTTTTTGAGCGCCGAGGCCTCTGAATCAGAGCAAACGCGCACGCGAGGGTCAATGCCCAAGTCATGGAACATGCCACGCACAACGCTTAGACAGAACGACGACATGGTTGTTATACGCGCCTTGTTTATGAGCAGTGATTGTTTGCGCAACAGCGCGTTATGGGGTTCGGTCACAAGCCGCGCCTTAATAGAATCCATTATGCGGCGTTTCATTTGTGACGCGGCGGCGTTTGTGTATGTCACAATGAGCAGTTTATCGGCATCAACGGGGTTTTCGCTGTCCGTAAGAAGGTTCAACACGCGTTGCGCAAGCACCGCCGTCTTGCCCGAGCCTGCCGCCGCCGAAACTAAAATGTTCTCACCGCGTAAAGTAGCGGCTAGATTTTGTTCTCTTGTAAGTTCCATGTTTACACCCACACTCACGCGCCATTGAATATCCATTTAGGTAGAAATTCGACATACTATACGGCTAAAGCCGTGAAGTAACGTTATTTTTCTACACCCTTAGGGTTCACATGAACCATACAATGGCGTACCGACGGTAACTCACGCTCTATACTGTCATGCACATTCTTCGCAATATCATGCGCCATAATGACAGTCAGATTCGGGTCTACTTCGATTTCGAGTTCCACAAAGATGACATTGTTAGACAGGCGCGTTTTCAGTAAGTCTATGTCCAGAACGCCTTCTGATTTAAGTGTGATTTCGCGTATGCGCTTAACGTCTGCTTCGTCGGCGGCATGGTCAATGAGCTGGTCAACGGCCTGTTTCGCTATATCGAACGCCGCTTTAAGAATGATAATACACACGAAGATAGCCGCCACAGAATCTAAGAAGCCGAAGCCCAGAACAATGCCGATAAGCCCTATCAGAACCGCCACGGAGCTTACCGCATCAGAGCGGTGATGCCACGCGTCGGCGCGCAGTGATGTCGAGTTGAAGCGTTTGGCGATACGAATTGTATACTGATACATCCATTCCTTTGACGCAATCGACATGATTGTTACGACAAACGCCAACAGGGATGCTTCTGCCTGTGCGCCGTTTAAGAGATTATCAACGCCCGAATAGCCAAGCATGAGCGCCGTTCCTGCGAGAATGACGGCTAAGAACAGCGACACAAGTGATTCGATACGCTGATGTCCGTATGGGTGGTCGTCGTCAGCACCTTTGTTTGAAAGTTTCAGCCCCGCCATAACGGTTACAGTGCTCAAACAGTCTGACAGCGTATGAATGCCGTCAGAGATAACGGCGGTTGAACCGCTAATGACACCAATGATGATTTTCGCGACAGTCATGATTATGTTCATAATCATAGTAATCAAAGACGTCTTTTGTAACGCCATGTAGCGCTCTTGTTCCACAATAAGTCCCCCAATACCGATAATATAGAAAAAGCCCGTGGGAAGCTCCCACAGGCTTTTATCCTGCTGCCCTTCTCGGGCCCGGAAAATCGATTGTTTTCCTGATGTTTGTATTCTATCATAACAGGTTTGAATTGTCAATTACACAAATGTTTCAAATTTCAGCTTTTTGCGCAAAATTCCTATGTACAAAGTAATGCGGATTTAGTATAATATTGAAAACGATTATTAACACTTGGAGGTTTCTATGGATTTTGGGTTTTCAGCCAAGTTTGATGAGGGTCTAAGTTGCTGGAAAGCTATAGTATCGGGGGAAATAGACATCTTTTCGGCGGGCGCATTCAAGGACGAGCTGATGACTCTTATCCGCGAACGCGAGGCAGACATTTGCCTATCGTGCGGAAATCTTGAGTACATCGACTCGACAGCGCTGGGGGCGCTTGTGTCTGTCTATAAGACAGTGGCTTCATACGGCGGGAAGATGAAATTAACCGCCCTAAAGCCGAATATCGTAAAGCTGTTTCGGATAACCAACCTAGACACTGTGTTTGCTTTGGAGGGTGACGCAAGTGGAGAATAGCGCAAAGAAAGAGCCTGACGCGTTGCAAAAAGAGGTTATAGAGCTGTGTTTGCCTAAGAACCCCGCGTATGTCGCGACGGCACGGCTGACGGCTTCTTCTATTGCCATTCGCGCGGGTTTTGATGTAACAGAGATTGAGGACATAAAGGCGGCAGTGTCGGAGGGTTGCGCGTATTTGATTAAGGCGACCCACCACAGCCACGCCACTGACGGAACGACCTTTTGTATACGCGTTGAGATTGTTAGGGAAGAGATTAACATCACGTTTCACACGCGTCTGTTCAATCTGTCTGTAGGTGATTCGGCGACAATCTTACTTATTATAAAGGCGTACATGGACGAGGCCGAGATAAGCGAAATCGACGGTTGTTTCAAGCTGACCATGCAGAAGCGCCACCGCGTCATAAACTTTGAGGCGTAATTAGCCGAGGGGCGTTTAAGCCCCGCTTTTACGATAGCAGGTGATGTGTTGACATACCGAAATACCTTCCCGAGCTCTATCACACAAGCGCGCATTGTCGTCGCGGAGGCCATGGAGTATCTTCGTGCGGCGGGGCTGGATGAAGAGCTTTTGGGTGATTTGCGCCTTGTGTTCAGTGAGCTGATAATCAACGCCATAACACACGGCAACAACAGTATATACGAAAAGGACGTTAATTTTACTGTCGATGTGACGAACAAAACAGTCTGCGCGACTGTGACCGACATGGGCGACGGCTTTGATGTAGCGGCCATTCTACGCGCTGACAGTGACCTAGAGTCAGAGCACGGGCGGGGGTTGCGCCTTATTCGTGCGCTTGTTGACAGTCTGGCGTTCAACGAAACGGGCAATCAGATAATTGTAATGAAAAGTAGATAATCCAGGTGAAGCATGTGTTTGTCAGCATTGTTGATTGGTATAGATGAAGTACCCGAGATTTTGTGTAATGAAATGTTGTTTAACTTAACCCATGTGACGAATGAAGAAGCCGCCGGTTTGAGCGGTCTTTTTGACGTTTGCGTATGCGGTGAGGGAGTTGATTTAGAAGAAAGCGAGCGTTTTGCGCCCGTTGTGGTTGGTGTTAATGACTGTGCGGAGGTTCTGCTTGCGCTCGTACAAGGGGTTTTATATACAGCGGCTGACTATGAGATGGGAGATTTGAAAATCATCACGCGGTATTACCCCGCGGCATCTGTTTCGGGCGATTTCATGGCTGTTCGCGAACTGGGCGAGGAGCTTTACGCCGTCATGCTCGGTGATGTGAGTGGGCATGGCATGAAGGCGGGAATGCTCACGCCGCTTGTGTATAAGATATTTGTTGAAACACTAAACGAACACACCATGCCACCGCAATTCCTTTATGCGTTCAACAACGCGCTGTGTGACCACTTAGAGGCGGCGGGAGGGCTACATTATGCCTGTTTGTGTTACGGTGTATTCGACACGCGCCGCAAGCGTTTCTATTTCGCAAACGCGGGTATGCCGTTCGCGTACACGGCAGGTTATGGCATATGGCCTACAGAGATTGAAGCCGTAGGAACCCCTGCCGGAATGTTGCATGGCACAAACTATGAACAGCATATTGTCGAGTATGAACACGGTGACGTGTTTTTGCTGTATACAGACGGTCTTTCTGATAACCGTTTCAAGCGTGACGCGTTTGGGTTCTATGAAACAGTCACGAAAATATTGGGCACAGAAAACGCACCCGAAATGTTGGCTGACGACATCGCCGAGAGCTTTTTAGACAAACACCCGAACAGCCAAACGGACGATTTGAGTTTCATTGTGATAAAGCTATAGTATAGAAAAAGGCGAGTTAACGCATGGGCATTGAATTTAGGAAAATCAGTGAGTTTAACAGAGGAAAATTGTTTGATTTGTTGGCTGATGCCTACTCATTTGACAGCAGATGTGAGCATTTTTGGGGTTTTAGTTGGCGCGAGTTCGACGATTTTTTCTTCGACAACTTAGAGATAGCCGACAGATGTGGGTTTATTACGACATTAAATGAAGAAGCCATCGGATTCGTTTCATATGACCCCAGAAATATGCCTGAACATGTGATAATCGGGCATAATTGTATTGCTTCAAGATACAAGGGTTTTGGATATGGAAAAACACAACTACAAGAAGCGATTAAGCGGATTTCAGAGAGAAACCCACGAAGAATCTTAGTGACTACGAATGAGGGGTTATTCCCTGCCTCTCGCATGTATGAGAGTGTCGGGTTTAAGCTTATGCAAAGGCGACCGAATGATGGTATTGAGGCGTTTATAGGCGAATACATAGACTATGTATATCAATTAAATTAGGATGGGGATGGATACTATGGGGAAAAACAGAACAGTAACCGCTACATTCACAACAAAGCCCGCCCGCAAGCTAATAATTAAGCGCGGCATAATATCAACAGACTATTTCAGCTACTGTGAAGAAATCGGTTGTGACATCTGGGATACGTTGGAGGGTGTGAAGAATCGCTTAGACAAGGTTTCGTTTGTCGTCTTACCTGAGTTTTTAGCAGAGGGGAAATCAAAGGTAGGTTGCGCGGTTGAAGTGCCCGTTGACTATGATTTAGACATACCTGAAGGTTGTGAAGTTATTGAGCTTAAAGAACATACCATGCTATGGTTTCAAGGTGCCCCATATGAGGATGAAAACTTCCATGGTGAGGCTCACGCCGAGATAGCCGGTGCGATTCATGATTACAGACCAGAATCGTTTGGCTACAGGTTCGCGTATGACCTAGCCCCCGAATTTCACTATGGCACGACGACAAAAGACGGTTGCAGACAGTTGGTTCCCGTAATTGCCATATAAAAAGTATAAATGTAAAGAAGCCGTCATATAATGACGGCTTCTTCTATCAATACCCAATCGTAACGCCTGTATAGTAATACTTAATAATCTGCTCAGCCGTGAAACCGGCCGCCGCCATACCGCGCGCGCCGTGTTGTGACAGACCTACACCATGCCCCCAGCCCATGCCGATGATTTTTAAGGTTGGGCCGCTTGATGTGAGAGAGCCACCCGCAATCACCATGCCGGAACTCGGCGTGCCGCTTGTCAGCCCTTTTGTCGCTGTTGAACTCTGAACGGTGACATTACCGCCGACGGGCAGGGGCGCGCCCTCTGACGTAATTGCATATGCCTTGCTTATGTCTATCGTGAAGTTGCCGCCGCTTGCGGTTATGCTTACGTTATTGTTCGGTGTTGCGGCTGTGGAGTTTGCGAACGTCGCCGAGCCGTCAGAAATCATATAAAGCCGCGAATCTAGAGAACCACCCGCTGAACCCGCGAAGAACGTGCGGGTTTGTTCTTTTGTGAGTATGCGCCTTCCGTTTGTACCTATGAGTGTCAGCTCCATAACGCGCCCGCCGTCTGCTTGTTTCGTTATCATTGCGCCCGTTACGTTGCCGATATTATAACCGGCGGCGTTTGACAGTTGGGTGATTTCTGACCACGCGAACTCGCGCGTCCATTGCTTGCCGGTTGTGTCGAATGGGTCAGAAACACCTCGCAAGTAGGGTAGGTTGTTCGACCAGACGTTCTCACTGCTTGCCGTAAAACCACCCGCGCTACTCGAAAACACCGCGTCTATAAGTTGATTGTTATAATAAATGAGCTGACCGCTAGTCGCGTCAACTGCCGCGCTGGAGTGGGCGTTTTCTTGGGTTGCGCCGTTATAGACTTGGCAGTGAACCGTGTCGCAAAGGTCATAGCCATGCGCCTTGTGATACCCGATATGGCTTTGAGCATATGTGCGCGAGATGAGCGCTTGCGCCTTGATGGCCTCTGTTGGCCATGACGACGGCATTTCAGACGGCACGCAGGCGTATAAATACTCATCCATGTTGATTATGCTGACGGGTGTGAAGCCGCCGGTTGTGCGCCCGAACTCAAGAATGCCACGGTATTGGCGTGTCAGGCCGAGTTTGATGACTGTGCCGTCGGCCGCCTTGATTTGGGTTTTGTAAGAGCCGCCCAGTAAGTAACCCAAGCCGCTTTTCCCCGTCAAAACGATCATACCCGCCGTGTTCGTAATCTGTTCAGTGGGAACAGCCACCGAATGGGCAATACTTCCCGCTTCTGCCGTGCTGTAACCGCCGAGAGCGACAAACCAAAGCCCAGAAGCGTCTAACATTGCGACGGACTTATACCCCGCATTCCCGTAAAGAATCGCCTGTGTCGCGGCCTCATGGTATGTGCCGTAGGGCTGATTCAGCTTAACAAACACGCCTGACGGCGCGGCGACCGTGAAACCGCTTGCGTCAGTGACCGTACCATACGCCAAAAACCCCGACGCGCCCGAAAAACCCACGTCAAGGCTAGTGTTTAATATGCTCGCGCTCGATATGTTGCTAAACTGTGACTCTAACCCCACACGCAATGATGTTTGAGCGGCACTCACGCGGTTATCGCCTATAAAAAGAAAGACGACCGCACAGACAGCAAAAACCAATCCCAGCCGTTTCAGTAATAGAAAGAATGTTTGCAAATCTGACATTCCTACCTCTTTTATATAGACAGAGCGGGCAAACGCCCGCTCTAATAGGTCTTCTATTTTAGGTCTATTATTTCATTGCCTGACTGACGGCCGCCGCGAAGTCTTCTTCTTTCTTCTCGATACCCTCGCCGCGCTCATAACACGCGAAACGAACGATACCAACGGGAGCGCCAACTTCTTTCGAAACCTGCGCCATATAAGTGGCAACATTGATTTCTTGGTCTTTAACATAAACTTGGTCAACCAAGCAGATTTCTTTGAGGTTCTTGTCGAGCTTGCCTGTTATCATCTTCTCAACAACGGCTTCGGGCTTGCCTTCGGCGCGACCTTCGTTGATGATGAGTTGTTTGATGATGGCTGTTTCTTTCTCGATGAAATCGCCCGAGATATGCTCACGCGACACATACTGAGGCAGAAGAGCGGCAATCTGCATACATACGTTCTTACCCGCTTCGTCAACGAGTTCGGCGTGTTTCTCAGCCGATAATTCCGCAAGAACGGCAATCTTGCCACCGCCGTGAATGTATGTGTAAAGGTGTGTGTTCGCGTTCGCCACAAAACGAGCGAAACGGCGGATTGTCATCTTTTCGCCGATTGTCGCGATTTTTTGTGTCAACACGTCATTGATTGTGCCGTCGGCGAAATTCGCCTTTTCTTGCAAGAACGCCTCAACGTCAGCGGCTTCGCTGACAAGAAGCTGGTTAGCTACATTCTCGACAAAAGCGCGGAAGTCAGCGTTTTTAGCGACGAAGTCTGTTTCACAGTTAATTTCAACAACAACGCCAACCTTGCCGTTGTCAGAAATAACCGTATGAACAAGACCTTCGGCAGCAATACGGCTCGCCTTTTTAGCCGCCGCCGCAAGCCCTTTTTCACGCAGGAAGTCAACGGCCTTTTTGATGTCGCCGTTAGTTTCTGTCAGAGCCTTCTTGCAGTCAAGCATACCCGCGCCCGTCATAGCGCGCAGTTCCTGTACCATTGCGGCTGTGATAGCCATAAAAATCACTCCGTTCTATTAAAAGCCTGGGCAAAACGTGTTGCCCGCGGCTATAAGTCAAATCTTAATAGTCTGTAATCTCTTCGTCTTTATCGGGCACATCTTCGTCAGCCGATTCATACGCCTGACCTTGACGTGTTTCAATAACCGCGTCTGCAATCTTGCCCGCAAGCAGTTTCACGGCGCGGATAGCGTCGTCATTGGCGGGTATGATATAATCCACATCGTCGGGGTCACAGTTGGTGTCAACGATACCGACAATCGGAATACCAAGGCTTTGGGCTTCGAGAACCGCGATATGCTCCTTGCGTGGGTCAACAATGAACATGACAGTCGGCAGTTTCTCCATGTTTTCGATACCGCCAAGGTTGCGTTGAAGCTTTTCCATCTCGTGGAGAAGCTGGGCGACTTCCTTTTTGGGCAGAACGTCAAACATGCCGTCATTTTGCATCTTTTTAAGCTGTTTCAAACGCGCGATACGTGACTTAATCGTGCGGAAGTTTGTAAGCATACCGCCGAGCCAACGCTCGTTGACATAATGCATACCGCAACGTTCGGCTTCTTCTTTAATCGAATCCTGTGCCTGTTTCTTTGTGCCTACAAACAGAATTGTGCCGCCGTCGGCGAGCAAATCGCGCACGGCTAAATACGCGTCATCCACTTTCTTGACTGTCTTTTGCAAGTCAATAATGTGAATCCCGTTACGTTCGGCGAAGATATACTCCGCCATTTTGGGATTCCAGCGTTTGGTCTGATGACCAAAGTGTACGCCGGCTTCCAAGAGCTGTTTCATTGATACGACGCTCATAGCGCACCTCCAATAGGTTTTTTCCTCCACAACCGGAAACAATCGGGAGTGTGTGTTTTTAGTAAAGGCATTCTGAGACCGTGGATATGGGGGAAGCGCAAATGCTTTTGCGCGTTTTGACCGACATAAACACGGATTGAAAAGCCTTTACTAAGCCTAACCCAAAAAACGGGCTAAGCCCAGTACAACAGATAGTTTAACACATAGTGACAACTTTGGCAAGTAAAATTACTACAAAATTCAGCCAAAAAACGCCGAAATTTCCCTTGACATTGCGAATCTGTTAATATATAATTTTAACGCAATGTCCGTCTGTAGCTCAGAGGATAGAGCAGCGGTTTCCTAAACCGTTGGTCGGGGGTTCGACTCCCTTCAGGCGGGTAACTGGCGCCCCGGAAATCAAGGTTTCTGGGGCTTTATTATACTCGGCAAAAAATTGTTTGTTCTTCGGTGTGAATTTGAGAAATGGTGAATCTGGGTAATTATCGGTTTTTATGTGATTGGCATAATCGGGAATTTTGATAGAGATTAGAAAAGTTGCAGAAGGAATTGAGTAGACGGCAGTAAGCCCGCGCCCGACGCGGATTTGCTATATTTCACAAATCACATTAAACCAAGGAGGAACAAACATGAAGAAGTACATCACTGTTTATCTAGCCGGCATAATAACAGCCGCTGTAATCCTGTCGGCGACGCCTGTATTCGCCGAAACCGGTAAAACCATTGACGCCGTATTCGGTCTTGTCAAGCTGGTTGTAAATGGAAAGCCCGTAGACAAGGAAACCCTAGCTTACAACGGCACTACATATGTACCGTTGAGAGCCGCCGCAGAAATCTTCGGCTTAGAAGTAAACTATGACGACAAAACAAAGACAGCATATTTGGGCGCTGCCCCTGTCGCAAGCGGCGGGAATACTCTTACTGTTGACGGTGACTTTAAGGTTACATATAAGAGCTTCTCGTTGGTAAAGGACTATAAGGGCAATGACGCGATTATGATAACATACGACTTTACAAACCTTAACCCCGAAGAAGCTCAATCGTTCATGATTGCTGTTGGGGACAGACTTTATCAAGATGGCATACAACTGGAAATGGCCGTAACAGGCGAGTCTGAGAACACCATGACATCAGTTAAAAACGGCGCAACCGTGACCGTGAAAACCGCTTATCTGCTTCGAAATACTCAATCGCCGATTGAGATTGAATTGAAAGAACTGTTCAGTTTCTCGAGTAATAATAAAGTAACTATCAATGTCGCTATTAAGTAAGTATTATAAATAACGGTAGAGCGACATGCCTAAGCGCACAATCGGGGGTTAGACTCCCTTTTGGCACGCTTAGGGAAGGCTTCGGAAATCACGAGTTTTCGGAGCCTTTTTTACCTAGAATGAGGTCTAATTGCACTTAGCGCCATTGATTACAAAAGGGGGATACGAAATGGCACTTACTTTTGAATACCCATTCTTATATTTCGGCAATATCGGCGTCAAGCCATCTTTAATTATGCTTGGGGTTTTCGTAGTATTTGAGGTTGTTGTCTTTTTTATGTCACATAGAGTTTCAGAGAAAAAGAGTATCCCATTTCTGCTTCGTTACAATCTAAGTGAATTGTCATATAGCACAAAATACAGGCTGGCATTTGGCGCGCTTGTGTTGATTGTTTTAGGTTTCGCAGGAGTTTTTAATATTACTATTGTCGAAGGCGGGTTATTTTATAACATAGCAAAAGGTTATCTGGAAAGTGAGACGGTTGTTTCAATAGTTGTTCTTATCTCGGCTTTTTGCTCTTTGATGATTAAGTCGAATCGTGACAAATACATAAATGTCATCAACAGTGTTGCCGTTATTACTATTTTTATGTCGCTAAGTTCAATGCTTCTAACAAGACAAGTGATGATGACGGAATCATACAATTTACAGGTTTATATCTTCGTCATTATTATATTAGGCGCACTTTCTTTAGTTAAATTAAAGCCATCAAATCAGAATGAAAGTGGGCGCGACTATCACCAACCTATAGTAAAATACGACGATTTATGCCCCGCACAACAATTACAGGCAGATGAAATAATGGGTAGAATAAAATACACACCGGTTAGCGCTCTCTCAATTTGCGTGTCAGGAGCGTGGGGTGCAGGAAAGACTTCTGTGGTTAGCGGTGCACTTAATAAGTTGGTAGATGTTTCAAAAAAGGCCGAAGATGATGAACCAAAGGCGACATACTGCATAATAAATATCAATGCTTTAGAAATCGACACGGTTGATTCATTGTTTGTGTATCTCTTTTCTCAAATTAAGAATTGGCTCAAGCAACAGGGGGCATATGTCGGTATTGCCAGTGAATATGAGAATTTTATCGTGTCATCAATGGGCGTCATTACGCATAATACTATAGGGGCATTATTGGCTAAAACTCTATTTCCGTCAAATGATGATTACCGAACGAGAAAACAAGCGCTTGAAAAGCTTCTTTCTAAGGCGCTAGATAAGGGTAAAATAATCGTGGTTGTAGATGACATTGAACGCTGTGATAGTAAAAAGGCGAAAGAATTCATTTTCTTCATAAAGGAGATAGCCACTCTCCCTAACTGTATTGCTGTGTTTATAACAGATTATGAGTATTTGGTTAACAATACGCTTGTACGCAACGATAGTAAATTCGACACGTTTTATGAAAAGTTTTTCAACTGTAGGATTAATATAACTGAAGTCCCGTTTTTTGAGCTGGTAGCATTTTTTGAGAAGGATGACTTTTTGGACGTCAATCTTTTATATGATGAATACAAAAAACCGTCAGAGGTCGTTAAAGATGTTGAACGGCTACTACAGGGAAAGGCCTGTTTGAATCAATTTCGCGGTCTGCTTAATAATCCCCGCACGTTGATGAAAATCTATGATGTGTATAGAAAATACTGTGATATCATCAACAAAAGGTACATAACGAATTTCGATGATGTTAAGGCCTATTTCGGAAGGATAAATCTTTCGGGTATTCTGTTTCTGTTGTCATACATAGAGGCTTGTTTGCCTTATGAGCTAGAGCAAATGCGAACGAAAGGTGTAAATAATTATTTAGCTAACTTGTTTGCGAAACCAAAAAATAATGATAATAACGAAGCCATTAGTATCATGGCGACTGAATATTTCAATAAAGTAACGCCTTATTCTACTAAACCGACTTACTATCAGCTAAACGCTCGTAAGTTTTTACAAGCCCTCGTCAGAAATAATGCGGATTTGACTATAATCGTCAACGGCTTTACATCACAAGAGGAGGAATGGTTTGACGCAATCGAAAAGGATAGAATCGACTCAACTGGGAAATATTGGGTAGATTTGACAGTTTCTGTATTGGGTAATTTTGATGAGCTAAATAAACATGGAGGGAAGGGCAGTCTTTATTTAGATAAGCTATTTAAGTACGTTAGTGAAACAACATCGATTAAGAAGGATTGCAGGGCACCATTTAGATTGTTTGAAAGATTGTGTGAAAGACTTGAGTCTGTACAAAGCTATGGCGGTTTTTATCTTAGGGGAGTTTATTTTTTGAAGCAGTTTTATGAATGTTTTTGCATAGAGAGTCATGATTATTCTCGAACTGTCAAAGAGAACTTGTCGGATTTTTCTGCACTTCTAAGGAGAACCCGTATTAATGAGGTGACAAACGCAATCGACTTCTTAGTGGATGAAGTTCATATTAATGAATTTCATGAATCAGTGCGTATTTATTGCGTTGGAGACGAAGTAATTAATGCGTTTGTCAAAGTAATTGGGAGGTTTGTGAATTTTTCTGATAAACCTCTGAGCGGAGAAACATCATTGGATAAACTTGATGACCTTATCTGCAGATTGGAAGAATTCTTGTATGACAATGGATTGTCAGAATATCAAGATATGAAGCAATATATAGAGGACTTGAAAAAGCCTTTGTCTGATTTGCGTTACCTTGACGCGATAGTTGAGAGCGTAAATAACGCACCCATCAAAGAATCTGACGCCGACACACCTAAATTCGACATAACGAATTTGTCGGCAGCAATAGAATATTTTGAAAGAACATTGAACAATTCTTCTGAAAAATCATCAAAAGAATTTTCTGATTTCTTTCGCGGTCTTCCGCTAGATACAGATGGCATAGTAGTTACAAAGGAACAAGTAGAAAAGCTTCACATATTGATAGAGAAATTTTGGAAGCGTGCCCCTCAGAGCATTGTCGCCGTATCGTTTAGAAAGAAACTTCTGGCTTATTCGAAGCTTTTGGAGGTTTCATGATAATAGCTTGGCTGATTTAATCGTGTTTGCGGGAAAGCGAGGGTAAGAAGTTTCATTTGACGCGTCAACAAAACTTCTGTATAATAGGCTAAGACAAATTTTTTAAGGAGCGAATGATGAACACGATTTTAGAGAAACTGAATTACTTCGCGGTTATGGCCACTACGATTGACAAGACGGGGCAGACGGCGCAGGTGGCCGATGCGGCGGCCGAAGGGGCGCAGAGCGCCGGGCTTATGGACTTTCTGCCGATGATTTTGATTTATGGTGGGCTTATTTTCGCGATGTATTGGTTCTTGTTCAGACCGCAACGCAAGCGCGAAAAAGAAATGCAGGCTATGCAGAGCGCCATTAAAGCAGGCGACAATGTTATAACGACGAGTGGTTTCTACGGTAAAGTCGTTGAAGTGGGCGGCGACCACTTCGTTATCGAATTCGGCACAAACAAGGGTATCCGCATTCCTGTCAGAAAGCTTGATATTGCGGGTGTGAAGTCACCCGACAACGCTGTAACACATACTGACAAGGAGAATCAGTAGCCGCGAACAGGTTTATAAGAAATGCCGGTGATAAGATGACTCTCTTAGAGCTTCCGTTTGTAAACTATGGCAGAAGGGGCATTCTTCATGTGGAATGCCGCGAAAATACGAGCCTTGAATCAAGCGGCATGGAGATTGTGCGCAATCTCTTGCCCGACGAGAGAATGTGCCTTGGTTATCCCGTCATTCACGCCCACGCGCGTGATTTTGACGGGATAGGCATATTCAGATACTGGGGATTCATACAGATAATAAGTCAGGATATGTTTCTGACGGGCAACTACGCCGTGCCGGACGAGGTCGAGGTCTTTGTGGACACGAACCTGCCCGGCGAGATTGTGCCGTTTTGCAACTATGGCTATTCGGCCGAGATGTATGACGCGCCCATGAATACGCTGTTAGACTGTGATAAGCTGATTTGGCGCGCCGATACGTTTTTGGTGACCTTGCCCACTATACTCAATAACGACACAATCTCGTTCTTGGCGGGGTATTCTTGGGGGTATAACGAATTGTTTGTTGACAACGGGTTTCAGATAGAGATTGTGAACCCCGTTGAAGCGAACGTGTCAATGTTCCGCAAGCATCTGCCGTTGTTGAGAAGTAAGTTTCCGGGGTTTACATTTGCTGATTGATATGTGAATATACATAACATAAGAGTGTGATGAATTGAAAGCGAAGATTTTGGCGCTCATTGAGCGTTACGGCGATATTTTGCGGTTCGGTTGTGTGGGCGTGGCGAATACGGCTGTGGATTTTGTTGTGTTCACTCTACTCACTTTCGCGGGTGTTAACGAGGGGTTGGCGCAGGGCGTTGCATACTCTTGCGGTGTTGTTAACAGCTTTTTGCTTAACAAGTTCTGGACATTCCGTTCGAGAAAAACGAACGCCGCCGCCGAGTTGCTCAAATTCTTGCCCGTGAACGCCGTATCAATGGGGGTTACGGTGGTTGGGATTGGTTGGCTCACGAAGTCTTTAGGGCTAAATGTGTTTGTGGCGAAACTTATAATCACCGTCTTTGCGCAATTCATCAACTACTTCGGTTACAAATTGTGGGTTTTCAGAAAAAAATAGGAAATGACGGAAACGGTTCGCCGTTTCCGTTCTGGTGTTTGGTATGTTAATTGTTCAGAAATTCGGCGGTACTTCTGTCGCCGACATTGCTTGTATCAGACGAGTCGCGGGAATTATCGCAAAGGCTTATTGCGCGGGTAATCGCGTAGCCGCCGTGTTGTCTGCCCCTGCCGGGCGCACAGACCAGCTAATCGGTATGGCAAAATCGATTTCTCCGTCACCGTCAGCGCGTGAATTAGACGCGCTATTGGCTATCGGTGAGTGTCAGTCAGTGGCGCTTATGGCTATGGCGCTTCACGAGTTGGGTTGCCCCGCCGTTTCACTCGACGCAAGACAGGCTAAGATGTACTCGACGGGTATGCACGGTCACGCGCATCTGACCTATATCGAAACAACACGTATATTAGAAGAAATGGAGCGCGGCATAGTCCTCATCACGGGATTTCAGGCCGTCAATGAGCGGGGAGATACGACAACGATTGCGCGCGGGGGCTCTGATACTACGGCCGTGGCTGTTGCTGCGTCGCTTCGTGCCGATATTTGTGAGATTTATACGGATGTTGACGGCGTTTATACGGCTGACCCAAACCTCGTACCCGAAGCACGAAAGTTTAGCTGTATCGGTTATGACGAGATGTTAGAGATGGCGGCTTCCGGCGCGAAGGTACTCGCGAAACACTCGGTCGAGATAGCCAAGAAATACGGCGTGAAACTAATCGTGCGTTCAAGCATGACAGATAATGACGGCACAGAAGTGGGGGATAACTGTATGCTCGAAAAACCTATAGTAAGTGGCGTTGTCGCCGACAAAAAGATTTGCAGAATCTCTGTTGTAGGCATACCCGATCGCCCCGGCATGGCGTTTGCCGTGTTTGGCAAGCTGACAGAAAAGCGCGTGCCCGCCGACATCATCTTACAGGCGCCGGGCAAGGACGGCACGAACGATTTGAGTTTCACAGTCGCGCGTAACGACATGCAGACGACAATAACAGCTATGGACGAGTTGAGGCTTTCTCTCGGCTTTGACAATGTGAGTGTTGACGCCGGTTGTGCTAAAGTCACGCTGGTCGTGTCACATCTGGCTGACAAGGCGCGTATTGCGTCTGAGATGTTCGAGATACTCGCGAGAGAAAACATCAATATCGGCATGATAAGCACGTCAGAGACAAAAATTTCCGTAATAATCAACGAAAATTATGCGGATGTAGCAGTCAAAGCACTGCACGCCCTCGTATAGATAGATAGAAAAACAAAGGGGGAAGTAACAATGGATATGTATTCAGCAGCGTTTGCGGCTATGGCTGCATTCATGGTTTTAATTGTGGCCTGTCTGGTCATTTTAATCCCGTTCTATGTACTTCGTTCTCTCGGGTTATATAGGATTGCCATCAATCGTGGTATGGCTAACCCGTGGATTGCCTGGATTCCTATCGTGAACAACTACATCATCGGTCAATGTGTGGGCACGGTTCAAATCGGTACACTTACGGTGACAAACACAGGTCTTATCCTCGGCGCGGGACCGTTCGTTCTCATGGCGGCCAGTGCGCTCACGGTCATACCTATTCTTGGCGGATTTATCATCTTCGTATGCTCGATAGCGTTCTCGATTTTCATGCTCTACTGCTATTACAAGTTCTGTCAGCAGTATGCGCCTGACAACGCCGTTCTCTATCTAATTCTTTCGATTTTCTTCAGCGGCATGGCTGACGCTATCATCATCTTTACGTTCAGAAACAAATATCCCGTTTTCTACGGAACAACACCGCCGCCGAACAATTACAACAACCAATATCGCCCGTAATCATACGGGCGTTTGCCCTTTTAAGGATTACCTTTAGGGGCGAAGCCGTGGGAGATGTTCCGATTACAGTCATTGGGTTAGTATTTTGCGAAAACACGCCGATTTTTTCAGAAATTACCCCTCCCATAACAGACAATACAGAAAATGACACGTAACTATAGTTAGACACGCTAAAAACTGGGGCACTTGCCCCAATTTTTACAGGCGTAATACTATGACAGGCGAAGTACCTCACGGTCATGAACAGGGGATGTGGTATGTCAATTACGGCGGATATAATTAGAGGGCATACGGAGATGATAATCTTGGCTATGCTTAAAGCGAACGACAGCTATGGCTATGAAATCGGCAAGAACATATCGCTGGCTACAAACGCGCGGTATGAGATGAAAGACGCGACACTCTACAGCGCGTTTCGACGGCTTGAAAACA
This sequence comes from uncultured Defluviitaleaceae bacterium, assembly GCA_964583165.1. GTDB lineage: Bacteria > Bacillota > Clostridia > Lachnospirales > WRAX01 > CAZOVK01. The sequence continues at coordinate 53,478 of CAZOVK010000005.1, forward strand.
GCGGGTTTATCACAAGTTACTGGGGTGCGGGTGATTTGGGCGCAAGGCGGCGTTATTACCGAATAACGGACGCAGGTAATGCGGCGCTTGAGCGAAGCCGCACAGATTGGACACAGGCGAAAAAGATAATTGATACGCTGATAGGCGAATAGGAGGAAGCATATGAACATTGTAATCCGCGAATACGTGGAGGAGCTTTTCAGCTCACAACCGCAGGACGCAAAGACGGTTGAGTTGAAAGAGGAGCTGGCGGCGCATTTAAGCGCCAAGTTTGAAGACCTTGTGGCATCGGGTATGCCTAAGGAGAGGGCGTTTTCAGAGGTCATCTCGGGAGTTGGCAACGTACAGGAACTCGTGAACAACGCGAAATACGGTAAATATTGTCGCGCAACAGACGAATACCGCGTGACAGTCAAGCGGGTGAAGAAAGAGAAAGACAGCCTTTTTGGGCTAATCAGTGGCACATTCTGGCTCGTTGTTCTTGTGCTATATGGGCTTATCACAATGAAAACCCATAACTACTATATGACTTGGACTATTTTCGTACTCGCCGCGGCAGGTCAGAACCTTCTTAGCTACTACATCCACAACCGCGCCGCCATGTATGCCAAGGAGCGCATGAAAACGGCGTATAACGAAGCCGATTATGCCGACGCGCAGAAACGCCATTTATACAACGCTAAGGCCGCTAAAAACGCTAAGAGTGGCGCGCTCTGGTGCAGTATTACGTTTATCTATTTCATCGTCAGTTTCGTTACCCACTCATGGGCTTTCTCGTGGATTATCTTCATTATCGGCGCAATCGGCCAGAATCTGCTTCTGATTCAAGAGCGTTTGGCGAAAGGCGGCTTGGCAAAGGACGGATTCAAAGAGGAAGAGCGCGGCTCAGAGTCGCGTTTGCAATAGGTTTGGGGGCGTTTTTGTGAGATATTCTGAACTAAACGCCAAATTGTCCGGATATTTCCCGGCTCTACAGCCGGTGATAGACCTAGAAATGGATAACGGTTATAAACCTGTTCCGCATGTGTTATACGAAAACGTGCTGAATCCCTATGTAATAGAGTTGCTTAGGGATGATGATAACCCCGACGAGATAAAGCGCGTTTTCGTATTCTATGAAAGGTTAGCGGCGAGTACGGATGACGATGTACGGGATTTGTTGCAAGAAACGCTACTCGACGCGCTTAGAAATGACTACTATATATACAATAATGCGCTAAAGCATATGTTGCCCAAAACAAGGCAGATTATAAGCCTATAAATTGGCTCTGGCTTCCGAAATACCCATTTAATCCCGTATATATCGCCCCGTTTCAGTCAATCATAATATTGATTGAATGACGGGGTGATTTCATGAGGTTCTTTATTAAGCCGTTTTTGGCGGCGTTATATATAGCTTTTACGGCGGCGTTGGGTTTTGCCTCATATGGTGCTGTGAGGGTGATTTGTTTTCCTAACAGCGTGGCGGTTATCGAAGGGCAAGGGTTACGCCTGCCCGGTAATTTACCTGTATCGGCTTCGACGGTTATAGAAGCTTTACCTGTAACACAAACGGGCGATACGCCCGTAACGGAGAATATCTTACCCACATCGGGCGAGATGGCATTAGAAGCGGGCGCGGATGCGCAGATTGAATTGAGTTTTTTCGGCGTACCACTCAAACGCGTGTCGCTTGACGTAATCAAAGACACAGAGGTAATACCATGCGGCGTGACAGTGGGCGTATGGATGAAAACAGACGGCGTTATGGTACTGGGTTGTGGCAATGTCACAAGCGCAGACGGCAAGAGTGTAAGCCCATGTGACGGCAAACTTCAGCCGGGCGACGTAATTCTTGACCTAAACGGCATTAAGATAGAGAACAAGAGGCAGTTATTAGAAACAATCGATGTATCAACGGGCGACATCACCATATCCATCCGCCGCAATAACCAGCCCGAAAGCGTCACCGTAACGCCTGTAATCTCGGCAGACGACGGTAAGCGCAAACTCGGCATATGGGTGCGCGAATCGACAAAGGGTATAGGCACGTTGACCTATTATAACCCCGCCACTAAACAATTCGGTGCTCTTGGTCACGGTATTATGGACGTTGACACGAAGAAGTTAATGAGCGTTCGGACGGGTGAAATTCTCGAATCGAGTATTGTGGCTGTCAAGCGCGGCAAGAAGGGCGCGCCGGGTGAACTCGTGGGTAATATCAACGAAAAATCGGTTATTGGCGAGATAGTAGCCAATACGCCACGTGGGCTTTATGGCTCAATTCAAAACGCCGAGGTTTTACCTAAAGAAGCTGTTAAAATCGCATTACAGGGCGAAGTACATGAAGGCCCCGCGATTATGATTTCAAATGTCAACGGCAATGAGATAAAGCGATATGATGTATATATCGAAAACGTCTTCCGCTATTCGCAAGACGAGTCAAAGGGCATGATTATTCGCGTCACTGACCCAGAACTGTTGACCAAAACGAATGGCATAGTGCAGGGTATGAGCGGCAGCCCGATTTTGCAAGACGGTAAGATAATCGGCGCGATAACGCATGTATTTGTCCAGAACCCTACCAAGGGTTATGGGATATTTATAGAGAATATGTTGAAACAGGGCGCGTAAAGGCGCGAAAGCCGTCCGTAATGGACGGCTTTTTTATATAAAAACAGGCGGCTCGTTAGAACCGCCGTGTTTGGGCTATTTTACATTTTGTACGGCTTTCTTCGCAAATTCCGTATTCACAATATCTTTATACGGCACGCGTTTGTCAAGCTCGCCCGCGCCCTGCATGATGTCTTGAATGAGATTCAGACTCTCTTCCTCGAAAACGGGGTCGGTCTTCCATGTGTCTTGCGATTTGTAGCGGTCAATCATAAACTCGAGGTCGGCTAGGGTGTTCTCCTTGAAGTGGGGCGCAATAACCTTCGCGATTTCCTCCGTGGAGTTGGCCTTCATCCAGAGTTGCGCCTTATAGATGGCATTCGTGAACTTCTGAATGACTGTCGGGTTCTTCTGGATATACTCCTTAGTCGCCATATAAACCGTGTACGGAACCTTACCGCTGGCAGTGCCGAGCGATTCAACGACATAACCCGCGCCGTTCTTTTGAAGTGTTAAAGCTGACGGGTCAAACTCCATGGTATAGTCACCCACGCCGCCGGTAAACGCGCCCGCCGTTGTAGTAAACTGAAGATTGGTAAGGATTTCAACCTCAGTCAGCGGGTCGATACCGTTTTCGCGCAATATATACTCTAAAATCATCTGAGGCATACCGCCGGCGCGCCCGCCGATTATCGTTTTACCCTTAACATCTGACCACTGGAAATTCTGGTCGTCTGTGCGCGATACCAAGAAGTTGCCCGCGCGTTGGGTGAGTTGGGCGAAAGCCACTGCGTAATTCTCCTTGCCCTCGTTGTAAACATATAAACCGGCTTCTGTGCCTAATAATGCAATGTCTGCTTGGTTTGACACAAGCGCGGTCATACTCTTGTCAGCGCCTTGCCCAACGTCTAACGTAATGTCCAATCCTTCGTCCTTAAAGAAACCTTTTTCGAGCGCGACATACTGTGGCGCGTAGAAGATGGAGTGTACAACCTCGTTCAGTCTTACCGCCGTCATCGCCTGCGGCTGTTCTTTCTTGCATGATGTGCAAGAGAACACCGATAACACTAACAGAACCGCCACAAAAGCCCACTTGAAACGCTTTAATCCGCTGATTTGACCTTTCATCGAGTTCACCTCTGATGCGTTTTTCTTTATCATATTCTCTTGTGTTTTGTCCTGTGAATTTTTTGGGCAATGGCGTAAAGAATAATCAAAAGGAGGTTTTTATGAAAACAGTCATAAGAGGTTTAATCGTTGTTATCTTTGTAGTGTCATTGGCTTCATGCCGCGCGCCCGAATCAAACATAACGCCGCGCCAGATAATCGACACCGTATCAGCGCGATTCTCACTGCAAAACTACACCAAAGAGGATTTGAAGACCGAGCATATCGCCGAACGGTATGGCGTAAGTGCCGAGGACATAACCGAGGGTTTCGCGCTGTCTGACCCTAAATCAGATAATCCCGCAAAGATTATTGTGCTGAAGGCGAAAAGCCGCGACACACTGGAAGCCGTAGAGCGTAGTTTATCGAATGAAGCCATAGCGCTGGCTGACGCTTGGAAAAAACACAACGCCAACCGCGAGCTTACTGACGAAACGATACTAAAAACACGCGGCACAGTAAGCGTGTTGATATGCCACCCAAAGGCTAAAGAGATAGAAAAGGAATTTGACAGGCTCACTAAATAACGAACGCCCCGGCATTAAGCCGGGGCGTTCGTATGTTAAAACTAAACCTCATATCCCTCTTCAACAATCGCCGCAACAACGGCCTGAATGTCTGCGCCATCGTGCTCGATAGTTACTGCGCCTGTTTTGAGGTCAACATTTACCGCTGTTACTTTGCCGACACCCATTGCCGCCTGTTTAACGGCGTTTTCACAATGGCTACAGCTCATGCCCTTAACCTGTAAAGTAGTTGTCTGCATAATTCCCCCGAAACTCAAGTTTATAAGCTTAGACGGATAAAGCCAGACAAGAACCGTCAAAACGTCCGCCGCCAATGCCTCCACCTGCGGGGTAACCAGCGCCAGCCGCCGGGTTAGGGCATGTGCCACTTACGTTGTTGCCGCAACCTCCACGCAGACCGCCGCCGTTGCTACAACCGCCGCGCATACCGCCGCCCATTGGCATAAGGTCGTTGTCTATCATGTAGGTCAGATTCTCGTCAAGACGGTCTTTCTGTGCTTGCGCCTGCTCTTTAGTAATCATACCATACGATACATAAAGGTCAAGCGCTTCTTTCTCGATGTCGTGAACATTCTCGCAAATAGCGTAGAAGTCGTCCTTTTCTGTTGCTGACATAACCGCCCATTTGTCTGCAGCTTCTGTCCATGTAAGACCTGCGAAAGCGTCGAACATGTCTTGGCAAAGCTCATAACGCTCGTCTGCCAAATCTTGGAGTGCTTGTCTCTGTGCATCTGTCAGTTGAATACGTGTAGAAGTTGTGCCCTTAAAACCTCTGCCGCCCATGCCACCTGCGCCGCCCATTCTGCCGGGTGCCGCGAAGGCTGTTACGGCGAACAATGTCGCCATCAGTGCCACGACTGCCAGTACTGCGAATAACTTTTTCATGAAATTGCCCCCTTGTTTGTTTTCTATATAATAACATCCAGTTGTGACCATTTCATGAATAAACTGTAAACATTAGCGGACTGACAAGAAATTTCTGAAATCGTAGTATTGTTGACGGAAATCGTTCTCGTTGAAGAAGTCATACAGCTCGTTGAAGTTGCCGAACGGCTGGTCATCGCGGTAGGCGATAATCTTTGACGCAATCGTGCCCGTCATATCCTTG
>CAZOVK010000006.1:0-58162 GCA_964583165.1 uncultured Defluviitaleaceae bacterium
TATCGCTCCTTAACAATTGACTGACTATTATTATACCACAGATACATATATATTGGAAGAGATTTTTTAACTTTTTGGTTCAAAAAAGATGATAAAAATCAATAAACTTGCGTATTAGAAAGGTTTGTGATATGCTCAAAATATACAAAAATTCCGGGGTGATTTATGGCGTATTTTTTGGGTATTGATGTCGGCACAAGCGGTGTGAAATGTGTAACAATCGACACATATGGGCGAATCGTCGGGCATGATACAAAGGAGTATCCGCTCATTCAGCCACAAAACGGGTGGGCAGAGCAGAATGCCGAAATTTGGTGGAATGCGACGGTTGAGGCGATTTCTGCTTCAATCAAGAATGCGGAAATCAAGGCGATTGACATTTTGGCCATTGGCGTGACAGGGCAGATGCACGGGTTGGTTTTGTTAGATAAAAACGGCAATGTTATTCGCAACCCGATTCTTTGGTGTGACCAGCGAACCGCCTTTGAGTGTGGGCAGATGGAACAAACTGTCGGGCGCGAAAGGCTTATGGAAATAACCTGTAGCCCCGCGGCTACGGGTTTTACGGCTTCAAAACTGCTCTGGGTGAGGAATAACGAGCCTGTGGCATTCGGCAAGGCTAGGACGCTGTTATTGCCCAAAGATTACATACGATATAAGCTGACGGGCGAGTATGCTATGGACGTTTCGGATGCTTCGGGCACACAGCTTTTTGACATTAGCGCGCGGGATTGGTCGGCGGAGGTTATCGGAAAGCTTGAGATTGACCGAACGATATTGCCTAAGGTTTATGAATCTGTTGAGATTGTGGGTAAAATCGGCGTTTATACCGAGCGTGAAACGGGGCTTAGACGCGGCATTCCTGTTGTGGCGGGCGCAGGTGACAATGCGGCTTCGGCTGTGGTCACGGGGGCCGTGACTGACGGCGCGAGCTTTCTCACAATAGGTAGTTCGGGTGTGCTCTATACGCATACGAAAAACATGGTGCGTGACGCGCAAGGGCGCATTCACACATTTTGCGCGGCTGTACCTAATGAATATCACGTTATGGGAGTGACACAAGGCGCGGGGTTGTCGTTAAAGTGGCTTGCGGCGACGCTATCAAGTGATTATGCAGAAATGGATGCACTGGCCGAAACCGTGCCGCCGGGGGCGGATAGATTATTGTTCTTGCCATACCTAATGGGCGAACGTACACCACATTTGAACCCAGACTGTCGCGGTGTGTTCTTCGGGTTGTCAGCCTTGCATGAGCGGAAACATCTGGTTCGCGCCGTTTTAGAGGGCGTGGCATATTCTATGCGCGATTGTATGGAGGAGCTAAAAGACTTAAAAATTGAGGAATTGACGATTTGTGGCGGCGGCGCAACAAGTTCTTTATGGCGGCAAATCATTTGCGATACACTGAATCTGCCTGCGCGAACAACAAAACAAAACGGCGCGTCGTATGGGGCGGCAATACTCGCGGCTGTGGGAGTAGGGGAGTTCGACAGCGTCAGTGAAGCTTGCAAGGCTCTAATTCACACAGATAGCAAAACAAAGCCCGAAGCGGCTAAGTATGAGGTGTATAGCGGATATTACACGCTATATAAAAAACTATATCATTCCCTAAAAGATGATTTCACTGCTCTATCAAATCTGTAGCATCGTCTAAAATCGTGCCGAGCGGCATAGCGTGACCGAGCAGAAAGTCTTTAGCCTTCATGCGCTTGCCGTTCACGCCCTGTAATTCCGTTATCATAAGGCAACCGCCCTTACATGATACCACAATGCCCATTTTTGTCACATCAGAAACCTGCCCGGGCGTGCCGGGAGGGAGAGGGTAAAGAGGCGTAACATCTTCAACCTGCCAGATTTTGAGCGTTTCTGTGCCAAAACGTGTGTAAACTGTCGGCCACGGATTAAACGCGTTAACCTGCAATTGAATTTCACGCGGTGTTCTGTGCCAGTCGATATGACCGTCTGTTTTGGCTAGCATAGCGGCGTAAGTGGCGCGAGTGTCGTCCTGTGGGGTAGGGGAGAGATTGCCTTCGGCGGCACTTTCAAGCGCTTCAAGGATAACTTGAGCGCCAAGAGCAGCGAGTTTATCATGGAGTGTCTGACCTGTTTCGTCAACATCAATCTGAACGCGGCGTTGAATAAGCATGTCGCCCGTGTCAAGCCCTTCGTTCATCTGCATAATAGTTACGCCGGATTCCGTGTCGCCAGCCTCAATCGCGCGTTGTATGGGCGCAGCACCCCTCCAGCGCGGAAGCAGTGACGCATGGACGTTCAAACAGCCCAAACGAGGCCATTCGAGTATGCGTTTGGGCAGAATCTGACCATAGGCGGCTACGACAATCACATCGGCTTCAAAACCGCAAAGTTTCTCAAAGAAAGTCGCGCTTTTGACGCGCTTGGGTTGCAAAACAGTCAATCCCTTTTCAAGCGCGAAAACCTTAACAGGCGGCGGCAAGAGCTTCTTCCCGCGCCTTTGGGGCATGTCAGGTTGTGTGATGACTGCCGTGACTTCATGATGTTCAGTAAGTGCCGCCAAAGTCGCCACGGCGAACTCGGGCGTGCCCATGAATATGATTTTCAAACTAACACTTCCTAGTAGCCAAGATGTTAAGAAAAGATTTCCAATTCGACTATCCATTTGCCTTTTTTGGATTGACCAATGACTTCAACGAGTTTCACGCGCCCCATTTTTCTGACGGTGATGGTGTCGCCCGCTGAAACGGCGCGTTCGCGCTTGGTTGTGACCGCCCAGTTGAGGAAAACACGCTCCGCATCCACTAAATCGGCTGCTTTTGTGCGTGAGAGGTTGAAGGCTTCGGCAATAACACAATCCACGCGCAGTGAATTCACAGTACAGCGCATATTTTTGGCCGTTGTTTGCGCTTCTAAGTCAGCAACATTCACAATCTGTGTATGAACAGACGTTTTGCCGACAGTCAACAGGTTATCGGCTATAAAACCCGCCATTTTCGTATGGGCGAAGATATGAGCCTGATTGTCAGAAATAAGTATGTCACCGATTTTCGAACGGTCTAAACCCAAACCCAAAACACTGCCCAAAAAGTCACGATGAGTAGGGGCTTTGGGGTTTTCCTTGGTATCGTAAGTCACACTCACAACAGAAATCGGGTAATCATCATTGGGTATTTCAGCGTCCGACAGCCCTAAAATACACCGCTCGGCATCAGCAAACCCGCCGAACGCCCGCGCCGTAATGTGATACTCCTTCATTATCGCGCGACTCCACAACTCAGCCCGCGCCGGGTCTAGAAAATCAGAAAAGGCGGGCTCGCCGCGCTTCGAAACAAGCCGCGCCAAGTCCGCTATTCTCCTATAGTCATAATCGTCAAAATTTATGTTCACATTAACTCCCGCTAAGTCAGAGTGCTTAAAATCAATATTCTAAGCAGGCTCTGAACAATCTCCATCAACACATAAGCGATAATCGGCGAAAAGTCAAGAATCATGCCGGGGCCGCCCAGAGGGCTTTTCGCTATCAACGAACGTATCGGGCCTAGCAGGGGTTCAGTCAGCATATAGACGCTGCGGCTGATTACGGACATGCGCAGCGCCGGAAGCCACGATAATAAAATCCGAACGAAAATCAGCGCGTACAGAATCCAAAAGAATATTTCGATTGCTTTCAGCAGTACGCTTGCCATTATGTCACCGCTTTCTATCTATAGGCGCTCCGAAAGCTGTAAAGCAGTTCGTTCGCCTTTAGTTCTTCTTTGATATGACCCGTGATTTCGACATTCGCGGGCGCAAGGACGAAAATCTTGTTTGAGATAGTCTGAATCTCGCCCTGAACGGCATAGATAACGCCGCTTAAAAAGTCAACAATACGCTGACATAACGCAAAATCTACGGCTTCAAGGTTCACGATAACCGATTTGTTCTCACGCAGATAATCACAAACAATCGCCGCATCCTCGATGGTTTCCGGGAAGGAAATCACCATATACATCTGAATCGGCTCATGAATCTTCAGAATCTGGCTCTTTGTGCCGCTACCCATGCTTGTCCGTTCGATTCTTTCGGCGCGTCGAATATCCGGCGCGGCTGAACCATAGCGCCCCGATGACCCACGGTCAATAGGTTCTACGTCGGGTTCTGTTTCAACACCTGTTTCTATTTCCAACTCTTCGCCCTCGCCCGGATAACCGAGCATCATTTCCTTAATCTTACGCGCTAACTCCATTTGTATCCCCCCAACGCTCCTCGCATGTATGTAAACCTGAGCGCTACTAAAGCGGTCTGGCTCCGAACAGTCCCGTTCCGACCCGTACATGCGTCGCGCCCTCTGAAACGGCGACGGCATAGTCGTTGGTCATTCCCATAGACAAGATGTTCATATATATACTATCGCCTAAACTGTCCGTAATGTCAACAGAAAGAAATCGCAAATTCTTGAATATTTTGCGGTTGTCTTCGGGATTAGCCACGTCGGGGGCCACTGTCATAAGCCCGCAAAGCCTTAGATTCTCTAGCTTTGCGACAGCCTTAGCGGCGGCTTTGGCTTCTTCGACAGAAAACCCGAATTTTGTCGATTCACCCGCGACATTGATTTCCAGCAGAATATCCACAACGCGACCCACCCGCGCCGCCTGCTTGTCAAGTTCGAGCGCGAGTTTTAGGGTGTCAACGGAATGGATAAGTTGAACCGATTCTATTATATACTTAATTTTATTGTTTTGCAAGTGCCCAATGAGGTGAAATTGGGTGTTTTTCTCAAAAAAGGTCTGTTTTTGTAAATATTCCTGCACGCGATTCTCTCCAAAGTGTGTAACACCCGCCGCACGGAGGATTTCCATCTCCTCGATTGTTCTGGTTTTGCTTACAGCAATGAGCGTTACGGCCTCGGGGGCACGCCCTGAATCAATCGCTGCGCGGCGTATATTCTCGCGCACATTTGCGAGATTTGACAAAATGTGTTCTTTCATAGTTACCTCCGTTAATACACCAACTGCTTGTCCGCGACATGACTGGCGTCTGACGCTATGCGGTCATGAATTTTAAGCCCGGGGTTCGCCGATGGGTCAATAATCAGATACTCGCCACCCGTATCAATAGCGCCTTCAAGGTTAATGCGCTTGAAAACCGCCGTGCCCGAGTTCGTGACAAAAACGCCCTTGACGTTTATCACCTCGTCCAGTGTGATGGTTTCGCCTGTGTTTTCGGGGTTTATGAGCACATCGCCCAGTTCGAGTTTGTTAAACTCCATAATTGTATAATCGTAATCGCGGTCGGTAAAAGACACGCTGATTGCGGTTTTGACAACGCCTTGGGGAGTGAGTTTGTTAATTGTCGATAAGCCCATTTCTTCATATATATAGTTCTTAGGTAGCCTAAACACCGTCTTTTCGGCAATAGCCGACACGGGGATTTGAAGCCCCTGCTTCATATCCTGTGACAACTTAAAACTCAAATAACGCGTGTCTAAAAAGTTCAGTAAATATCGGTCATTCGAGAACACAACGTAACAACTGTCGTCCACGTCTGTCATTCTCGACAGTTTCATATCCAGTGGCTTATACTCATCACCATCTTCGATATAAAGCGTAACGGTATCGCCGATTTCCCAGTCTTTTGTCATCATACGCGGTATGTAGGCGGCTATGTACCACATATTTGAGGTGACAACCTTAAACGCGGGTTGTCCGCTCTCTACTTCTTTGGCTGTATGGAGCAACGAATAATCCAGTTTTGCTTGAACATACTCTTTGGGCAGAGGTGGAGAATCAAGCGGATTTTCCGTAAAAAGCGGTTCCGTGCCGTCTACATAGTAGCTCACAAGCCCGGCCCTGTCAGCGCGGATATAGTCAATGAGCCCGTCAAGCTGTTTTTCGTACAGCGCCTTTTCAGAGAAATAACCCGTAAGCCCCGCGCCCGTATCGCCCAATAAAATCTGATTGCGCAAGTCGAGATTGTTTTGAACCTTTTCTTTGAAGCTATAAATACCAGTAATGGATGCGCCAGAGAAATAGAACACATTCTCGTCAGCGAGTTTCTTAATCCGCGCGTTGATATTGTTTATATCGTTAGAGAACGCGTCGCGGTTCTCTTGATAATTCAGAATCGTATTATTCACATCAGCCAGTTTTGACTCAATCTGTTCAACCTCCGCCGCGTCAAAAACACTGCATACATTGCCGTTTTTCGCCACACGCCCACCATGTGGAACACTGAAAAGCAGATAACCATCCTTATTTGCCTGATAGACGTTCTCTTCAAAAATCACAACCGCATCTATAACGGCGGGTCTGTCGGCTATGCCATAGACAAGCTTTACTTCAACGAGTTTTTCGCGCGTCACATAGGTGTACACATACCCGCCGATATACAAAAGAATCAATACAAATATCAGCCCCGCGAAGATGCCACCTGTGTTATAGCGGCGCTCAGTCGCAGGTTTATCAGCAGGGCGCGTGTTTGTGCTCGGTCGCTTTGTGCTCGTATTCGCGCGGCTCATGGTTTAACCTAAAAAGAACGGCGCGACAAGCCCCAGCAGAAATGTTATTGCCAGAACGGTAACAATAATCCGCGCGGCAAGGCGTTTTTTGTCAACACGTGATTTTTTCAAGATGTTGCCCCCTTTATCGTTATGAGAAAGAAATTTCACTTTTATTTTCGTTCCAATTATTATATAATAGGTTTGTACAAATTACCAGAACTTTTTTGAGGGGTAAATTATGTGGGTTGGGATGCCCGTTGTTTCTATTGTGATTGGAATAATCGTGTTTATGCGCATGAAGATGCGGCGTGGCACAATGATTGACCGTCAGCGTCAATTGGAGCTTTATACAGAACTTGACAGAGAGCATGAAGCCAACTTCGCGCAACGAAAGCCCATTGACGAGGGCTTATTTGTGAAGGCCGATGTTTCGCGCCTGCCATTTAACGAATATGAAGAAGATTTGGGCATTCGCGGCGTTTCAAGGCGTTGTATAGAAGCGGCACATAGGACAATGATAATGTTGCCGGAGGGAATTTCTAACCGTGAGGTCAAACAACTTTACGGCGCGGCGCATTTCTATGATATTATTCAATATGAGGAGAATTATCACGAGTTTTTACAAGCGGGTAATGTTTGGGCGGAGTTGCTTCTTGATGCAGGGCGTTGTGACGAAGCCAAGGTCGTTTTGAACGTCCTAATTGAAGCAAAGGCCTACACAAGCCAAACATATTCACTGCTGGAACGTATATCTGATAAGGAAACGAAAGGGGAATGTCAATGAATATAGGCATTTTTTCTGACACTTACGCGCCACAGATTTCGGGCGTGGCGACATCTATCAAACAACTGTCAAACGAGTTACGCTCAAAGGGGCATAAAGTCTATATCTTTACGCCGTCTGACCCCAAGGCAGAACCCGAGGATGACTTGTTCAGGTTGCCGAGTGTACCGTTTTTGTTCTTGCGCTCTCATAGGCTCACGTATATCTACCCGCCGCAACTGCTTGTAAAGCTAGCGCGGCTGAATCTGGATATCGTTCATACACAGACGGAATTCCCGTTGGGGTTTTTGGGCAAGGCGACTTCGGATGTTTTGAGGATACCGCTGGTTCATACCTATCATACCATGTATGAGAATTATACACACTACGTAATGGGTGGGCATGTCGTTACGCCTAAGATGGCTCAAACCTTTTCGCGCGTATTCTGCAATCGTGCAGACGCTGTTATCGTACCGTCTGATAAAACACGCGCCTCATTGATTGAGTATGGCGTTAAAAAGCCCATCAGTGCCATTCCGACGGGGCTTGATTTCAGCCCGTTCGAGCGTGGGCGATATACCGATGAAGAGATTCAAGCCGAACGCGAGGCTTTGGGCATTGAACCCAACGCGCCACTTATTGTAACTATCGGGCGTGTGGCTAAAGAAAAGAGTATCGAAGTAATAGTCCGCGCTATGCCTAAATTGTTGGAAAGACTGCCAAATGCTCGTTTCGCTGTCGTTGGTGACGGCCCAGTACGGGAAGATTTAGAGAAAATGGCGCATAGCTTGGGTGTTGGTCACGCCGTTTTGTTTGCGGGGCCAAAACCTTGGGAGCAGATTGGTAAATTCTATCAAATGGGTGATGTATTCGTCACAGCTTCAACCTCTGAAGCGCAGGGACTTACGTATATGGAGTCTATAGCCGCCCAAACGCCAGTTGTCGTGAAGCGTGACGAGTGTATTACGGGTATAGTTAAGGATAATGAAACGGGTTACATCTTTGACACAGACGAAGAATGCGCCGATACGCTGTTTAGGGCGCTGACTGACACAGAAAACAGAAAACAGATTACGGACAGGGCGTTCGCGGCGATTTCAGGCATGTCAAGCAAGGCATTCGGCGAGCGTGTGAATGCGCTGTATGAACAGGTTATAGAGTCAAAACGTACAAAACGCGGCAGGGTAAGAATGAGTCGCGACTAGCAAGGGTGATACCATGGCGGGGAAAACAAAGGTACTGATAGTAGAAGACCACGCACACATAGCGGAATTGATTACGCTGATTCTTGAAAAAGAGGGCTTCGATACGAAAGAGGTCAACTCGGGGGGCAAGGCGGTTGATGCGTTCACGCAATATTCGCCACACCTCGTGATTCTGGACGTCATGTTGCCGGAGTTGGACGGGTATGGCGTTTTGCGGGAGATTCGGCGCGTCAGTAATGTGCCTGTTATAATGTTGACCGCGAAGGGCGAAACTTTCGATAAGGTTCTCGGGCTTGAAATGGGTGCAGACGATTACATCGTGAAGCCGTTCGAGAGCATGGAGTTTGTAGCGCGGATTAAGGCAGTGCTTCGTCGATATGACAAGAAAACGGGGGCGGCGAAGCCACAGACAATTGTGTTCCCGAACCTCACGATTGACCCAGAAACCTTCATAGTCACATACCACGACCAAACGCTGGAGTTGCCGCCCAAGGAATTCGAGCTTTTGCACTATCTGGCGCAGAACCCCAACAAGGTGTTCACGCGCGACCAACTGCTCGACAGAATTTGGGGTTATGACTTCGTGGGTGAATCGCGGACGGTTGACGTGCACGTGAAGCGTTTGCGTGAGAAATTCACAGAAGAAGACAGTTGGTCAATCAAAACCGTCTGGGGTGTGGGTTACAAGCTCGAAACAAAGGCATAGAAAAAGGTTGCAGGGATTAGGGTTAGTGTAGGGTATATGTTTAAGAAGATTTTCTATCGTCAATTGTTCTATTATTGGGCGGCGCTCGTCGTGAGCTTCGGGATTCTGGGGCTTGTTCTCGCGGGCTTTTTGTCGTCCTATTTGCGTAATCAGCGACTTGCGTTTCTTGAAGAGCAGAGCCGCCGTATCGCGGGGATTTATCAGCAACAATTCACGTATGACGGGCGCGGGCATGGCATGATGAGCACAACACTCATTTGGTCGAAGATGTATGATGAGCTTACGTCAGAGTTTAAGTCTATGCAGAGTTATATGAACGTCCATTTTATACTGACGGACGCTCAGTTGAATGTCGAGGGATATTCAAACGATATAGCCGCGATTTCCGGTATGCAGATTAGTGACGAGGCACTTAGGCGCGTTCGTGAGGGGAGTATTGTTTCGAGCGAAGGCACACTGGGCGGTTTTTTTAGTGTTCGTGAGTTGACGGTTGGTGCGCCTATCATTGTCAATGACAATGTTGTTGCGGCGGCGTTCGTGAGCGCGCCCATGACAGACTTAAACAGTACAATACAGGACTTCATACGCATTATTCTGGCGGCGCTTGCGGCGGCGGCGGCTGTGTCGTTCGCGCTCGTGTATATCGGGAGCATGGCCATTTCAAAGCCCATACGCCAAGTCAGCGCGGCGGCCAAAGAAATCGCCGCCGGCGATTTCGAAAAGCGGCTGGTAGTTTCCAGCCGTGACGAGGTGGGGCAACTCGCCGACAGCTTCAACAGTATGGCGGAGAGCCTATTTAATCAAGAGAAGGCGCGGCGTGACTTTATCGCGAACATCTCACATGATTTGCGCTCGCCGCTAACGGCTATGAAGGGCTTCTTGCAAGCGCTTATAGACGGTACAATCCCGCAGGAAAAACAACAGCGATATATAGCCATTATATTAGAAGAAACAGAACGACTTTCACGCATGGCAAACGACATAATGGACATTCAGAAGATGACTCTAAAAACCGCGCTGAACAAACAGGCGTTTGACATAAACGAGTTAATACGCAAGACGTTGATTTCGCTCGAACGGCGTATCATTCAGAAAAATCTTGAGGTTTCGGTCACTTTTGCCGACGAAAGGAACATGATTTTTGCGGACGAGGAGTTGGTTCAGCGAATCATTTACAACTTGCTGGACAATGCCGTGAAGTTTTTGAGTGACGGCGGTGTATTGGGCGTTGAAACATCTCTGGCAGGCGAGAAACTAAAAATTGCGGTGCGTGACAACGGCCCCGGGATAACGCCTGATGAGCAGAAACGCATCTTTGAACGCTTTTACAAAGCCGATACGGCGCGTGGCAATATCGGCGGCAGTGGTCTGGGGTTATCCATAGTTAAGGAGTTTATCAAGGCACATGATGAAAACATAACGGTATCGTCAGCGCCAAATATGGGTACAGAATTTGTGTTCACCATGCCGATATATATAACCGAAGATATATGTGAAAAGGAGCAAGAACATGATAAATAACATCAGCACACAAAGCCCCTCGAATAATATTCAATTCAATCAAAACACGAACAACGCGCCCGTTGTGAACGGCGGAGTTCGCACGAATTATGGCGACGAGGTTCAGAAGGTCGCAACGAAGAAGAACGGGTCGGTCAAAAACCAGAAAGAATGCAAGACCTGTAAAGAGCGGCGATATCAAGACGGCTCAAACGACCCCGGCGTTAGTATGAAATCGCCAACGAGCGTCAGCCCCGAAGCGAGCGCAGCGGCCGTAAAGGGTCACGAACAAGAACACGTCACGCGCAATCAGGCCAAAGCCGACAGTGAAGGCCGTGAGGTTATATCCAGCAGTGTTAAGATATTCACGGCTATTTGCCCAGAATGTGGGAAGGTGTATGTATCAGGCGGCGAAACGAAAACCGTAACAGCCAAACGCAAAAAGAAAGCCAACCCGCAGGGTGAGGGCGGTAATGTAGATATGTTCATCTAGTTTTTACATAAATAGAATACTATGTCAGACAAAGTACCTCACATCACGTAAATAATAACAAATACATTTGTGGGGTGGATTATGGAACAATGGCAAAAGAAGCCTGAAGAAAGACCGGAGATTAAGGAAAAGCGCGGGATTCCGTCGGGATTCGTGATATTCATGGTAGTGGGTTTGGTTGCATATGTAGGCGCGATGTTCTTTCTTGGTGACACGAACCCGTTTTTTAAGACAAGGATAAACTCACGCTCAATCAGTCGGGTTGAAACGCCTGAGCCAATGGCGGTTTCGACTGTATCATCGGAAATGCCCAACCTTACCGTTTCTTTGAATGACAAATGGGATACAATCAACATTTCAGTGCCCGCAACAGTTATTCTGTCGAATGTTGAGGCCGACAACCAAAGGGTATTTATGTCGGCAAACAATCAAGATGTGTTTGACAAGATAAAAGTTGAGCTGAAGAACGGCGAACTGTTAATAGGACTTGTTAATTCGTTATGGCCGTTTGAGGGTAACACAATCTTCACCAGTGACTTGGTTATTTACGTTAGCTCTGCCAGTATTACAGAGATAAACGCGGGTGGCGCGACAAATATTGTATGTGACAGCGCACTAAGTGGTAAGGATTTGAAACTGGGTGTATCCGGTGCTTCCAGTTGTAATTTGGAATTGTCTTATAACGCTATAACCGCTAACATAAGCGGCGCATCTAACGCTTATCTTTCGGGTGGCGCCAGTTCACTAACCGCAATTGTCTCAGGTGCGTCAAAGCTGGATTCTTCCGACATGGCTGTTTCTTATGGCACAGGTAATGTTTCGGGCGCGTCGAAATTCGTTGTATTTGCCGACGAGGAGTTATATCTTGATGTGTCAGGGGCAAGCAAGGTACAGTACCTTGGTAACCCGCGCATAACTCAAGATGTAAGCGGTGCTTCTAAGGTAGAACCTCTTCGCGGCTAAGTGAATTAGGGGTGTGACTTGAAAAGGCGTAATTTTAAGCACGAACCGATTATCCCACAGAATTTCTTCATAATTATGGGGATTGGTTTGGCCGTATATCTTTTGGGTATGTTTTTTATGGAACAGCCCATAGACCATACGAAAATTTATGTCACGCCCCCAATAGTTACGACAAACGAAGCAAGGTATACCACACGTTTTCACATAGAAGATGAACCAACATGGGCAGAACTGATTATTGAGAATAACTACGACAATATCATTATCTATGGTGATGACTCGTTCAAGGGCAAGAACCTTTTTGAAAGATGTTATGGACTAAGGGCGGGCGACAGGGTAGAGATTGTGCATGACGGAACGTATATTAAGAAAGATATTGTATTTTATGCCTTCCCTGATGTCAAGAATTTGCTTATTGGCGCTAACTACGAATCCAAGTTGTATGTGAAGTCGCCGCTTAAAGGCGACACATTGATTATACAGCTTACAGGGCAGTCCAGTGCCGATATTGTAGCAGACTATGATTCCGTGGTTGTTCTCACGCTGAATAATGCGAAACTTACATTGTCCGGGCAAGCGAAGACACTTGAAGCTGACATTAGGGATTTTTCCATGCTTGACATCAATGAACTGATAACTGAACACTATGAAATAAGTGCTTCACACACCGCAATAATCAAAGGGAAATGACAGCTATAGCCATAGAAAAGAGTATTAACAAGCCCCCGCAAGCATATTTATTACAAATATGCTTGCGGGGGTTTTTATGTATCGAAAATTTGCCTGTATTGATTTCATACCCGACGACATCAGCCCTTCGCGCCTGCGCGTGGGTGAGGGTGGCAGCTCGGCGCTGATTCTGTCTGACATGGAGCTTTTGGGGCTACGCGGTTACCATGTTACACTCCCGATAACGCTGGCAGAGGCCGCCGCCAATACATTCAACGCGCAACGGCTAGTTGACCGAACGATTAGGACGCTACAGATTTATGATGTCGACGTGTTCGCGGGGGCAGGGCTTAAAACGAATCAGCCCGTGTTTCTGGCTAATGGGGTAGGGCTGTTGCCGTTTTTCATGCCGCAAGCGCTCAAAACGGCGTTACGGGCGCTCGGCAAGCGACCTTATGAATGTGAGGTTGTCATTACGGCGGGTGATGAATGCGCGGTTTCATGCTTATTGTCTACATTATGTTCAGAGATAAATCAGCTTACGATTCTTACAGATAGGTTTAATAAGACTCACTACGAAGTGTTGGCTGACAATATATATGCCGAATATGGGTTACATACAGAAATAGAGGGCTTCGACGCAATGGGCGCAAAAAAGCTGGCGAGGGCTGATATCGTAATAAATACGGGTGCTTATGGGCGTTATGAATTGTATCTTAAACGAAAGTGCCTGTTTTTTGACCTATCGCGCCGCCCCGAAAGCCTCAACCAGCTATCAAATGCCCGCCCTGACTGCATTTGTCTGGATAACATAAAGGTCAGGTATGGTGAAACGACCATGCCGCTTTATTTGTTTGAAATCGCATTCGTGATGAAATGCGGTGCGTATCAGGATATGCTTTCGGAGGGTTATTCAGACGCACGGGCTTCAGAAATTGCCTTAATGTTGGAACGTATGAATGTCAAAGTCACGGGCTTTTTTTCGGCAAGTAAGCCCATATCAATGAAGCATATCAGGACATTTTACTAGAAAAATGAACATATTCATGATAGGAATTACGATTTTTATGGTAAATTTCATCAAATTCCTATTGCATTGATGTTTCTTTTGTGTTACAATAGCTGTGTCATCATAGTATTTTGACAACTAACCATTAAAAAAGGGAGGAATTACATGAAGAGAAGTATTGCGTTAGTATTGGCACTGATTCTTATGCTCTCTGTTGCGGCGGTCGCTTGCAACTCGACAACCGGCAACAATGGCGCGGGCAGTTCCGGCGCGATTACGCCTATGAAGATGCGCGACGCAAAAGAGGAAAACATCGTTAAGTACGGCACCAGCAGTCTTAGCGGTACGTTCAACCCCATCCTTTCCACAGACGTTTACAACAGTTACGCTTGTAATGTGCTGTTCTCCACTCTGTTGACACAGACAAAAGAAGGCACGTTGACAGTCGATGATTATTGCCTTGCCACAGCATGGGAACTTTCTGACGACAAACTGACCTACACGTTTACACTCAGAAAAGACGCGAAATTCCATGACGGCACACCGCTTACAGCCAACGACGTTAAGTTTACTTTCGAACAAATTGCCCGCCCTGAATATGACGGCGCGCGCCATGAAGCAGTTGCCGACATAGTTGGTTATGACAAGATGAAGGCCGGCGAAGCGAAAGAACTTGAAGGCATCAAAGTTATTGATGACTATAAAGTTTCGTTCACGCTTACAAAACCCAATGTTAAAAAGATGTGGGACTTCCAGTACGGCATTCTCAGCAAAGCTTACTATGAGACAGACGATTGGGACGCGTTCAAAGCGAAGAACACAACTCCCATGGGTTCCGGTCCTATGATGCTTGACGAGTGGCGTCCGGGCGAAGCGCTTGACCTTGTTTGTACAGACGGATACTATGGCCCCGCTTACAAGATTGACGGCCTTCGTATGCTCATTGTTCCCAATTCATCCACAATCGCAGCGCTTACTTCCGGTCAGACAGATATCTCCGGCGTAGACGCGAAGAGAGATACATATGACCAGTTAATAGCCGGTGGCTTGATTGTTAACCAATACCTTGGTCTTGGTTATAACATCATCGGTCTTAACCTTGAAGCTCCTCAATTGGCAGAGAAAGAAGTCCGTCAGGCTCTTATGTATGCTTGGAACCGCGTTGAAACAACGGATGCGGAATACAAGGGCTTTGCTATTCCTTGCTTGACCAGTATTTCTCCGGCTCTTTGGGCTTATCCGGGCGATGACAAGCTTAACTCCTACCCGTATAACCCTGAGAAGGCTAAACAGATGCTTGACGACGCAGGCTGGAAAGTCGGCGCAGACGGTATCCGTGAAAAGAACGGCAACAGACTTGCTATCACTATCTATGTATACGACGACTCAGCTTGGCCGCTTAACCTTATGGCGTTCCTTAAAGAACAATGGGGCGCAGTAGGCGTTGAGCTCAACACCCTCCTTTCTGACTTCGCAACGGTTATGGACGGCGTTGACAAACGTGACTTCTCGAAGTTCGACGCATGGACACAGGGCTGGTCTTCAGCTATTGACCCCGACCAATCCAGCGTATTCGGTATTGCTGCTACAGCACCGGGTGGCTACAACCGCGGTATGTACATCAATGAAGAACTCGACAAGCTTTTGATTGAAGGCCTTCAGGAGTATGACCAAGAGAAACGCGCTCAAATCTACTTCAAGGTCGCTCAGATTATCAATGAAGATTGCCCGTACCTCTTTAACGCTCTTCGCCAAACAGTTACCGGTGTAAACCCAAGACTTAAAGGCTTCCAAGAGAATGAAGGCACGTTCTACAACTGGTCGCTTTGCTTGAAGTATGTAGAAGTAGTGAAATAGTGCAATAAGTCAAATTTCCAATATGTGAAAAAACCCTTAGGCGTTTGAGTTTTAACGCCAGTCGGGATGCCGGTTTAGTCCGGCATCCCGTATACTCATACAGCTTAGATTATCATGGCAGTAAGCTGTTATGGGTTGATTGAGTACCGTTTGGGGTATCTGTAGTCTATCTGTAATTTCCCATATGGTTTCTCAAATCAGCAGGGTAGCTTCACATTTTTTTGTATACATTTTGTCAGGAAAGGGTGATTTAATGCGCAACTACATGATTCGGCGTATCATACAGTTGATTCCGGTCTTTATAGTAATTGTGGTTGCAATATTTATCTTAACGCGCTTGGTACCGGGCGGCCCGCTTTCAACAATGATGGACCCAAGCATGACGCCGGAAACCAGAGCTTTGTTAGAGGAAAGATTCGGTCTAAACAAGTCAATACCGGAACAATTTGTGAACTGGGCCAGTGAATTGCTAAAAGGCAATTTGGGTTATTCCACTAAATACTCGCGTACGGTCGTTGGCGTAATCGGCGACTTTATCTTCAATACGTTTATTCTACAACTCTTTGCCCTAATTATCGCTCTGTCCATAGGCATCCCCGCCGGTATTATATCGGCCACTAAACAATACTCGGTTGCGGATAACGCGCTGACGGTGTTTTCGCTTCTGGGTATATCGATGCCATCGTTCTTCTTCGGTCTGTTGCTGTTGAAATTCTTCGCGATAGACAACCAGATACTCCCGCTGTTCGGTATGATGGACGCTTCTGTTCGTCGCGCAAGCCCCATTGTACAGGCCCTCAATATCTTCCAACACATGATTCTGCCCGGCCTTGTTCTGGGTCTTAGTTCAATGGCCAGTTTCATGCGCTACACGCGCTCGTCCATGCTTGAAGTTATTCGTCAAGACTATGTACGCACGGCACGCGCCAAAGGTCTAGCTGAAAAAGTGGTTATCTACCGTCACGCGCTCCGTAACGCGATGATACCAATTATCACACTTCTGGGCTACTGGATACCGGGTCTTCTCGCGGGTTCGTTCATTACAGAAACAATTTTCGGCTGGCCCGGATTGGGCAAGGTAGCCGTAGATGCCGTTATGTCGCGTGACTATGGTTTGCTGATGGCTAACGCCATGATGAACTCGTTCCTTATGCTTGTGGGTTTGCTGTTGGCTGACTTCTTCTATGGTGTTGCCGACCCGCGTGTCAAGTACGATTAAGGGGGTAAGCTTATGGCAGACAATAAAACCGAAAACAAATATAAGGTAGAGAAGCAATTAACAACAATCTTCCGACGTCTAAAGAAGAATACGAAGGCTGTCATCAGCCTTGTAATCGTCGCCTTAATTATTCTGTCGTGCATCTTTGTGCCCATGTTCACGGGCTTTCACTACAATAATAATAACGCTACGAACGGTAACCAACCCCCAACGTCAGTCCATGTTCTCGGCACTGACCAAAACGGGCGTGACTTGCTGACGCGCCTGTTCTACGGCGGGCGGATAAGCCTATTGATTTCACTCACAGTTGTGACGATTATCGTTATTCTTGGTACCACAATCGGCTGCGCATCGGGCTTCTACGGGGGGTGGGTCGATAATCTGATTATGCGTATATGCGAGATTATATCAAGTATGCCGTTTACGCTGATGTGTATTCTGATTATCGCCGTTCTGGGTGTCCCAGATAAGCAGACGTTGCCGGGATTGTTCGATTTTGCGTCAAGAATAGGCCTTCCGAACTGGAAGACGTTCCTTTTGATTATAACATTGAGCCTACTCACATGGCCCGGTCTCACGCGTATCGTCCGCGCACAGGTTTTGTCCATACGTGAAATGGAATATATGGAAGCTTGTGAAGCGCTGGGTATCAACGACCGCTCGAGAATGTTCAAGCATATCCTGCCCAACATTCTGTCAACCATTATCGTTTACGCAACACTTCAAATCGCAAGCGTAATTCTGACGGAAACGGCGTTGTCATTCCTTGGTCTTGGCGTTGACCCGATTATGCCGACATGGGGCAACCTGATTCAATCCGCAAGAGACCCATTCAACCTACAAAACCGCTGGTGGCTATGGATTCCGGCTGGTATTATGATTTTTGCAACGGTTATGTGTGTTAACATATTCGGCGACGGTTTGCGCGATGCGCTTGACCCGAAGATGAAGGACTAGGACGCAAGGAGGGGTGATTATGGATAAAGAAGTCATTCTGGATATAAAGGATTTGAAAGTCGCGTTCTATACCGAGGCCGGCAAAGTCGAGGCGTTGCAAGGCATTACCTTCCATGTGGGCAAGGGAGAAACCGTCGGTATTGTTGGCGAATCGGGCTGTGGCAAATCCGTAACAAGCCTTGCCGTCATGGGGCTGATTGCGCGCCCACCCGGTAAATATGAGGGCGGCAGCATCGTTTTCGAGGGCACGAATCTGCTTGAAGCTGACGACGCCACAATGCGTAAAATCCGCGGCAATGATATAGCAATGATTTTCCAAGAGCCTATGACCAGCTTAAACCCCGTATTTACGGTCGGCTATCAGCTTGGCGAGGCGCTAAGACTGCATAAAGGCTTAAAAGATGATAAAGTTATAGACGAGGAGTGTATCAAACTCCTAAAGCGCGTTGGCGTGCCGCGTGCGGAGCGTGTTATCAAGGACTATCCGTTTGCGCTGTCCGGCGGAATGCGCCAGCGCGTCATGATTGCTATGGCGCTTGCGTGCGACCCAAAATTACTTATAGCGGACGAGCCGACAACGGCTCTTGACGTGACGATTCAAGCACAGATTCTTCAAATCATGCGCAATTTGCAAGAAGAAACCCAGATGTCGATTATGTTCATTACGCATGACCTCGGCGTTATTGCGGAGATGAGCGACCGCGTTGTTGTTATGTATGCGGGATATATCGTTGAAATGGCGGAGGTCAACAGCATCTTCAAAGACCCGCTTCACCCGTATACAAAGGGGCTTCTCGATTCAAAACCGAGTTTGCATTTAGGTGAGGACAGATTGCATGTCATTAAGGGCATGGTTCCGAACTTACTTCAACGCCCTAAGGGTTGCCAGTTCCACCCGCGCTGTGAATGTGCGATAGAGCGTTGTTCACAGGAGTTGCCCGAGCTTGTCACGCTAGCAGACGGGCGGCAGGTACGCTGTTTTGTGACACTTGACCAGCTTAAGAAGGAGGCGTCTCATGGTTCAAACCGCAACTGAGCGCAAAAGCTTGGTAGAGGTAAAAAATCTTAAAAAATACTTCCCAATAAAAGCCGGGCTTATCCGTAAAACCGTTGGTCACGTCAAGGCTGTTGACGACCTCTCATTCACCATCAAAGAGGGCGAAGTGCTGGGTTTAGTTGGCGAATCAGGCTGCGGCAAAACGACTGTCGGGCGCACAATGTTAAGGCTCACGCCGTCAACCAGCGGTTCCGTTCAGATAGCGGGCGAGGACGTATTTGCGCTGGACAAAAAGGGCTTGCGCCGCAAAAGACAGGATATGCAGATTGTCTTTCAGGACCCGTATAGCTCACTGAACCCGCGCCTTAGTGTCGGGGAAATCGTTGGCGAGGCGTTGCTACAGCATAATCTTGTCGGTAGCCATAAAGAGATGAGCGAACGCGTTGAGAAAATGCTCATGATGTGTGGTCTGTCGGACTATCATATCACGCGTTACCCCCACGAATTCTCGGGCGGTCAGCGCCAACGTATCTGTATCGCGCGCGCCCTCATTATGAACCCTAAGTTTGTCGTCTGCGACGAGGCCGTTTCGGCGCTCGACGTTTCGATTCAGTCACAGATTATCAACCTTTTGCGCGACCTCCAGAAAGAGCTTCACCTGACCTACCTGTTCATATCACATGACCTTGGCGTTGTCCGCTATATAGCTGACCGTTTCGCTGTTATGTATTTGGGCAAAATGGTTGAGCTTACGGAGTCTGACAGAATCTTCGAGAAACCGCTTCATCCGTACACAGCGGCTCTTCTGTCGGCTATTCCGCAAATGGACCCGTCTAAAAAACGGAAGACGGTTCTTTTGGAGGGCGACATTCCGTCAGCGGCGAACCCGCCGTCCGGTTGCCGCTTCCACACGCGTTGCAAATATGCACGCGACATCTGTTCACAGGAGGAACCCGCGTTTGTTGACCACACAGGCGACGGTCACTTTGTCGCTTGTCACTATGCGGGGCAGTTCTAATGCCTAATTTTGAAAAGAAAAGCGACCCAAAACCCGAGCGCCGCACAAAACGATTCTTCCTCGCATCACAGGCTGATGTCTGGCGAAAATGGGATAAGGTAGAAAAACCCAATATCCCGGACGAGGAGAAGTTTACATTTAGCGATATTTTAGCAATGATTATTGCCGTCATGTCAATCGTTTTACCGTGGGCACTTGCGATTATGGGTAGCTTGCTTGTTATTACCTTTATTATTAGTAGATTATTTGTTTAGTGTAACAAATAAGAGCGGTGCGAGCCGCTCTATTTGTTTTCTGTTTGTGATGGTTACTTACAGTTGTTTTTAATCTTTTCCAGCGTATTTATGAAGCTTTCTACCATCTTCATATCTGTCGCCCAACTGGTGACTAGGCGTATGGCTATCTGATTGTCGTCCATTTTTTGCCATACCGAATAGCCAAAACTCTTGCCCAGCTCATCCAAAACATCTTTCGGCAGGATAGCAAATGTCTGGTTCGTCTTCGTTTCTGTCAAGAAATTGAACCCAAGCGCCCTTATGCCCTCGCGCAATCGTTCTGAACACGCATTCGCGTGACGAGCCGCGCGATAGTAAAGTCCGTCTTCAAACAACGTAAGGAATTGAACGCCCAGCAATCGCCCTTTCGCCATCATGCCACCCTTCTGCTTAATGACATAACGGAAATCTTCATTATAAACGGGGTTGTTAATAACAATGGCCTCGCCGAACAACGCGCCCATCTTCGTCCCGCCGATATAGAACACGTCTGTCAGCCGTGCCATATCCGCCAGACTCACGTCGTTGCCCTCTGCCGTAAGAGCGCAACCCAGACGCGCCCCATCAACAAAGAAGATGAGGTTAAGCTTCTTGCAGACGGCGCTTAAATCCTCCATCTCCTGCTTTGTATATGTCGTTCCGAATTCTGTTGGTTGTGAGATGTAGACCATCTTCGGCTGGACCGTGTGTTCGCCGTTTGCGTCGGTATAATGCTCCTGTACATAGCTTTCCACTTGCGCCACAGAAATCTTGCCATCATTGGGTGGTAGCGTAAGGACTTTATGCCCCGTGGCTTCAATCGCGCCCGTTTCGTGAATCGCGATATGCCCCGTTTCGGCCGATAAAACGCCCTGATGCGTGCGCAACAAAGCGCTTATGACCATCAAGTTTGCCTGCGTGCCGCCTACAGCAAAGTGAACGCGGCTGTTTTGGTTGTCTAGTTCCTTCATTATGGCTTCGCGTGCTCGGTCACAGATTGCGTCAACGCCGTAGCCTGTCTGCTGTTCAAGGTTGGTTCTCGTGAGCGCGTCCAGAATCTCCGGCAACGCCCCTTCGCTGTAATCATTTACGAATAAATACATTTTTCTCGCCGGATTTTGCGCCGGCATTCTCCCCTTCCGTTTTGTTGTTAAGCATAGCCGTTTTTGCAATGAGCATGAACGCGACTAAACCCACTGTAATGATAATATGTCCAATTGAGCCGATGCCCATTGCTACCATTTTGCTGGCTTCAAAGCCGAATATCTCGCTAAGGCTTTTATAAATCATGATAACAACGGCGATAATTAACCCCGTGTTATATGTACTATAAAAGATATTAAAACGCCTGTCATTCGTCAGACCGAATACACGTTCCAGCCATCCCCTCCTAGTTCGTGATTGGCATTATCTCAACATAAAACGTGAATGCCGTTTCGTCAAAGCGGTAGGCCTTATCCAGAATGGGGCCGCAAGAGTTAGAGCCAATGCCCGTCTGCATGTAGTCGATATGGACAATGGTTTCATCGCGGCGAGTTAGTTCATGCGGGTGCGCCGCGTTGGTCGAATCCGTATCATCATAGTGTTTCGCGCCGAAGCATATGGGCTTGTCGGGCTTAACGATAATCCCGTTCCCAAACGCATCCGTGACACTCGCGTGTTTCACTCCGTAGTGACTTCCGCTTTCCTGCGGTTTGTAATAATGCGTGAAATTCTCTTCAACCGTTGTGTCAAACCACCCAAGACGCGATGCGGCGCGTTTGTCGATATAACTTTCATATGGCCCATAACCGTAATATGACATAGACTCACTTCCACGAGGCAAAACCCACTCAATACCAAAACGCGGCAACATAAGCTGTTCATCCCTATAAAACATTTCGGCAACCGAAACATCTGTTTTTAACGCAATCATCCCATCACTGCTGACTTTCCATTGTGCCCTGCCGCTTAAAATGGGTTTCTCGTCGTGACCCACCATTGAAAAATCAACAGTGAAACAAGCGAAGTCAGGCATATACTCATTTTCAATACTGTGTATTCTCATTACAGCCTTGTCAATTCCCCGCTCAAACCAAGCATATTTGAGCGTCCGCTCATTGTCAATCGGCGCACGCCAGATTGTGAATTTCAGCGGGTCACAAAGGAGTTCATGCCCATTCTTCACAATTGACGTAAACGCGCCGAGCGTTTCATCGAATGTGTATGTGAAGTCAAAGCCTTGTATCTGCTCCCCGTACACGGCATCTGATTTATAACTCAACTTTTCTGTATACCGAGCTTTCGGGAAGGCGGGCATCTGTTCATCTTCAAGAACAATCTGGCGGCACACGATTTCGTCGCCCGATTTTCGCCACGCGTTCGCGGTTTTCCATCTAAAACTCAAGTTCAACAGCCCCGAGAAACCCTCAACTTGCAACTCAAGCGTTTTTGTCGTTTTGGGTTCAATACAAAGTTCAGTAATCATGCCCTGTTCGGCTAATATGCCACCTCGCTCGATTGACCACACGAGATAAACATCTGACAAATCTGTAAAATCGTACAGATTCGTTATCTTCACAGCCCTTGGGTTATCGTCGCATTCAGCCTTGATATTTGCATAAACAGCAGACATTTCAAGAAGCGCATTCATTGGCTCGCCAAAAGGCGTTACAAGTCCGTCCATGCAGAAATTTCCGTCATTCGGCGTATCATTAAAATCGCCGCCATAAGCGAAAAACTCGACAGAGTCTTTAATCTTACGACCACTGTCAACGCCCATACGCGCCAGTGCGTTCTTATATCCATGCGCCGGCACAGTCACCATGCTACCGTCGTCAAACGTAAACCTCCGCGCAAGAATCCCGTGATTAAACCACTCCCAGACACAGCCACCAATGAGTTTGGGGGACGAGTAAATCACATTCCAATAATCTGCCAAATCGCCGGGGCTATTACCCATGGCATGGGCATATTCACACAGGAAGTACGGTTTACTGTCGGCACTTTCCGCATACGCCTTAACACGCGCGGGCGAGTGATACATGGCCGAGCGAATATCCAGACAATCAATGCCGATATCCTCTCTCCGAATCGCGCCCTCATAATGAACAAGCCGCGTCTTGTCAAAGCCGCGCGTCCACTCAGCCATTTTCTGGTGATTCACGCCGTAACCGCTCTCGTTACCGAGCGACCACATAATTACACACGGCTGATTCTTGTCGCGGTGAACCATACGCTCCATTCGGTCTATAAACGCGTTCTCCCATTCGGGAGCATCCGCAAGCAAGTCCATTTGCCCAATGAGTTCAACGCCATGCGCCTCCAAGTCGGTTTCATCGATGATGTAGAAACCGAGCGCGTTACAGAGATGAAGAAATTTCGGGTCATTCGGGTAATGTGACGTTCTGATACAGTTGACATTGTGGCGCTTCATCGTGTGTAGGCTCTTCACCATATCATCAAACGGCACGGCCTGCCCGAAAAGCGGGTGAAAATCGTGGCGGTTAACGCCCTTGAGCTTCACCTCGACACCATTTATGAGCAACGCGCCATTTTCGGCAATAGAAACACTCCTAAATCCAATATCAAACAACAGCCTTTCAGAGCCGCAATGAATCACAAGCTTGTATAGATACGGCTTTTCCGCATTCCACA
Source organism: uncultured Defluviitaleaceae bacterium (assembly GCA_964583165.1). Classification (GTDB taxonomy): domain Bacteria; phylum Bacillota; class Clostridia; order Lachnospirales; family WRAX01; genus CAZOVK01. The sequence goes on from CAZOVK010000006.1 coordinate 23,701, forward strand.
AAACGGGGTTTTCGATAGGGATTGTAACAGCAACTGCCCTCGCGTCATCAAAACTTGTATGTATATGCGCGATTTCATTCATCTTCTCATCAAGTAATGAGATTTCGGCACAGGCTCCACACGTTCCTTGAAGTTCACAGTCAACACGCCACGCGCGGTTTTCGTTAACAGTCTTAATAAACGCGTCGTTAACGCGCCGTTTGTCGCGGTACAACAAATACACATCACGGAAAATCCCCATAAACCGCCATGCGTCTTGGTCTTCTATGTAACTGGCATCAGAATATTTAAGCACCAGCGCAGTAATTCGATTCGCGCCCGCTTTAATAAAGTCTGTGACTTCAAACTCAGCGGGTAGGCGACTGCCCTTCGAGAAGCCAACAAACTTGCCGTTCATCCACAGGTAGAGGCACGCGCTCACGCCCTCGAATGTCAAGAATACATCATGCTCGGGCATATCATACATCAAAAACTCGCGCGAATAGACCGCCGCCGCTGTGTCAGACGGGATTCTGGGCGGTTCACAAGGGAACGGATAGCGAATATTTGTATAGTTGCAAACGCCGTAACCCAGCGTTTCAAGACTGCAAGGCACGCTGACCTTATCGAAGTTTTCGAGGTTATCAACCCCAATGCTTCCAACCTGCTCGAAGTCAATATCCCCAATACTCTTATAATACCTCAAATCCCAGTTGCCGTTCAAATTCTGATAGAACAGCGAATTGCGCGGCGTAATGTTGATGTCAGCCAGCTCGCACATTCCTACACCCTCATCGGCGGGAATATAGTAAGAGCGCGGTGGTTGGCGGTTAATATGCGTAATTTCCGGTTTTTCGTGAAAGAATTCAAATCCCAATATCTACACCTCCCCATTGCATTTTACCAAAACGGAGGTGAAAATACAACATAAACCAATAATGCCGTGGCCAATAATTGACCACGGCTCGACTATCTGAAGAATCGCGCTATTTCTTCATAGACAATTTGATTGTTAATCTCGTTTATTACCTCATGCTTCATATTGGGGTATACAATATTTTTAACATTTGTATACCCGATTCTTCTAAGCGCGGCGATTGAGTCCGCAAGCCCACTTTCGCCGCCTGTTATCGGGTCAAGAGCGCCCGAGATGCTCAAAATGGGTAAGTTCGGGTTCTTGCATTGGTATTTCTTGTATAGTTTAATGTTTAAGTCAGACTCAAAAATGGTAACATGCCCGCCGTTTTGGTAGTCAAAGGTGCAGAGTGGGTCATTTCTGTATTGCTCCATGATTGCTTCGTTGCTACATACCCATGAGTTATCGTTTAAATCGCCGTTAAGTGTTGCGAGAATGCGGCTATGGCTGTGTTTACCCGATAGCGCCATGACACATTTGGCGAACGGCACGCCGATAGATACAAAACGCTTATAACACACAGTGCCCGACATAATGAGTTTATCAATCTCGTTGTCGTGTTGTTGAAGGTAACAACGAGCGAACAGTGAGCCGAGCGAATGCCCAAGCATAAAAAGCGGCAGCCCGGGGTAGCGTTTCTTAATGAAGCGCGTGACCAACATCTGGTCGCGCACTATCCGCGTCGGCCCATCCATATAGCCGAGTGGCCAGTCAGTGTTGATGCTTTTACCATGACCGCGGTTGTCGGAGATAATGACCGTCAGCCCCTGTGTATTCAGAAACTTAATGAGGTCAAAATAGCGCTCCTTATACTCTTTGGCGCCGTGGATAATCTGAACCAGACCGCGTGTTTGCGGTGCTTCTGACAGCGCAACGGATAATTCTAACCCGTCAGGTGTCCTAATCCTCAATTTTTCCATATTCTGCCCCTTTCGTGAGCTTCTACACGCCGCACTCTGCAAAGAGTTTGCTCTCAAACTGTTCGGCGGGCATGGGGGAGGCGTAGAGATAACCCTGCGCCGTGTCGCATTCAAGCCGTTTGAGCAAATCGGCCTGATGCTCTGTTTCTACACCTTCAGTGACGACAGCCATGTTCAGCCCCTTTGCGAGCGCGATAATCGTAGAGAGGATAAACTCCGCCCTGTCGCTGTTCTCGGCGCGCGTGAGGAAACCGCGGTCAATCTTTAGTACATCAACGCATAAATCTTTGAGCATGTTCAAAGACGAATAACCACTGCCGAAGTCGTCAATACAGATGAGCAACCCGCGTTCGTGCAGGCTCGTGGTAATCTGAATCAAATCAGAGATGTTGTCGTGTATAATCGTTTCTAACAATTCCAACTCAATCAGATTCGGCGGCAGGTTATATTTAGCGATAATCGAACTGATGCGCTCACAATAGTCCTTACCATAAACAAGCGGCTTAGACTGGTTAACAGAAATAGGCACGGGTGTTATACCCATATCGAGCCACTTGCGCTGCAATTTGCAGACTTCCTCCAGAACATACAAATCAATATTGACAATAAAGCCGTTTTTCTCAAACACGGGTACAAACGCGCTCGGTGGTTCTACATGCCCGCCGTGAATCCAACGTATAAGGGCTTCCGCGCCTTCCATTTTGCCTGTGCTTAGGTGATACTTGGGCTGTAAGAACACCTTAAATTCGTTGTTCAACAACGCGTCGTGCATGACGTTCTCGATGTTTTTAATACGCACGGCATCATTGCGCATGGTATCGTCATAAAACGCCAACTTACGTTCAGAAGCTTGAACTTTCGCGCTACGATGTGCCATGTTCGCGCGGTCCATCATCTTGTCTATATCTGTTTCGTCAGCGGGTATTATATAAACACCTGTTGTGAAGTTAACGGAATACGCCTTGCCATTTGATGTCATTAGAGCTTTGAATTGGTCAAAGAAACGCCGCCCAATCTCAATCAATTCATCCCTAGATTCAGCGCGTATCATCATGATAAAGTCGTCACTGCCAATTCTGCCATAGATATCGCCGTCGTTAAGTACGTTCCCAATAACGCGGCTTATATCCGCTAGTATATCATCACCTTCAGAAAAGCCGTACAAATCATTGATGAGTTTGAAGTTATCGACATCAAGCCGCAACATGTACAAGTTTCTGTGACCGTGTTCTTTCAGAATATTAGCCGCCAGTTGTTTGAACTTGTTCAGGTTATTACTACCCGTTATCGGGTCAACAAATGCGAGATTCTCCAATACGCGTTGGTGTTTAGCGTTCTGAATGAAGATAAATGCCATGAAAATTAACAAAAGTATAGCCACGGCAACGACACTCAAAATATTACGGCGAATCAGTCTGTCTGAATACTCCGAAATAACATACTTTGGCACAACGGACACAATATGCCAGTCATTGACACCAACCTTGCTATAGCCCGCTACTCGTGATATACCCTCACGTGTGTATTCGATATTGCCACTGATTTCGTTACATATATTGCTTTTCATTTCGGCTATATCGCTATCGCTAACGCCGTTGCGCCGCATTTCCTCGAACAGGTTGTCAAACTCATACATGCTGTTTTTGTTGTCGGCATAAACAACGGGTGTTCCGTTTTCCTTGATTATATAAGAAAAACCCTCGCCCCCGAACATATTATTGCTGATGGCTTCTGAAAAGATTTTCATTTCGCTGGTTGCGATGATTACGCCCGCTATTTCATCTTTATAGTATAATGGTACGGCATAGACGTTAATCAAACCACCGCCGATTTTATCAACCAATCTATCAGAAATATTAGCGATACCAAGCAAGGCCTTTTCATAATAATCACGGTCGAGAATGCTGAAAGACAAGTTGTCAGTTGTGTGTGCCTCACCGTCGGGGCCTACATATGCCATACGTTTGTATGATGAACGCTCATTCTCAAGCTGGAGAACCCTCATTATATAATCCTGATTAAACTCATAACTTTGACCGATTATATTAGCAACGGCTTGAAGCTTATCCAGTTCTAAATTGACTTTATCCCTGATGATACTGGCGTTTTGTAATGCGACTTCGCTTAAATATTGCTTATTCTGTTGACTTACGTCGTCTGTCGTACTTTGGATAAAGGAAATGCCAATCAAAACTAGAGCTAATATGATAAACGCAGCAATGATGTATCGAGCGGTTTCGGGCGAGAGAATTTTTTTCATATGGGCATTGCTCCTTCAATAGTACACCAAGATAATTATACCATACAATATTAGCACAATATTTGGAAGCTGTCAAACGCAGATGGTTCGATTGATTATAGCCTTTTAGTGTGTTATAATCAAGGAAACCAGAATGCGGAGGAACGCAATGAAACAAATCACTAATTTTGTCGGGGTTATCGGTGCGCTGTTGATTGTAACTTGGTTCACAAACTCGGGCTGGCTCTATTATTTTCGCCCTCTAGAACTCAAAACGGTCGGCGACTTCAAGGATGGGACGCGTGTTTCGCTTGTATCTGACCTTACCGATACGGGTTTGTGTAGTGTTGACAAGAGCGGCAAAACGGACGGTTATTTCTATTCTGCAAGGCTCGACGGTAAGTACATACTCATCGAAACAGGTAGTGAGTTCGATAATCTTAAAAGCGTTTCTGTTATGGGCAGGGTCAAAACATTCACGAGTGAGTCAACGGCGGGTCAAGCATATGACAAGCTTTCCGGGCAATCGGGGGATTATATCAAGCTTGTGTTGGTGACAGATAACAATCAAGTTGTGTTGGTGAACATGCTGGCGCCGGCTTTAGCTGTGTTGTTCTTTGTCGTTTCGCTTACTCTATTCAAAATAGCGAAACGCAAGAAAAACGCCGATATTGAGCATATGAAAACGGGCGAGAACGATTTTAGGTTCACGTTTCTCGAAATGATTGTTGAGCGCGACAGAGTTCAGCGCAATAAAAGCTTTATGGTATATGCTCTACTGGGCGTGGCGTTGTTGCTTGGGACGGTTTATGGGGTTTTGGTTGAGATTATGGGCTTGACGTTTATCTGCTTGGGTCTATTGGCGGTAATTGCCATTGCCTTTTTGATTGGCAGTAAAGCAAAACCCGATACGGCTAAAGCCTACCCGCGGATATTCGCGTGGACGCCTGTAGAACAGCGGGAAGTATTCCGTCAACAGTTAGAATCAGAGATTTTGGAGCAAAAGGCTCTGTTCAGCGATAAATACGCAAACCATTTGTATCCGTCGGGGCTCGTTGTTTTTGACATCAAAGCGGAGGGTCTGGCGCAACATATATTCGCCTGTCCGACAGCTCCTATGTTACGCGCGATTCAGTATACACACACGACACGTGTTAAGGGTGGCTCGTTTGAAACATATTGTGTAGAAATCTATCTAGCCGGGGATAATAAGCCCTTTATAACACTGTTTAAGTACCCAGAAATGGCAGAAGCTATGATGGTAGCGCTGAACGCCCACTTTGGTATATCGGTTGAAGCCGATGAAGAGTTGGACAAGCTCATCAAGAACGACTACAAAGAATTTGAAAGCCGATGCTTATTGAGAAAACAAGGCGCGGCGATTTAGAGAAAGGACATCATGCAAGGAATTACTTTAATCATTGTCTATATGGCGATAACGCTCTTCGCTACTACAATCGGCGCAACAACGGGGTTGGGTGGCGGCGTTATCATTAAACCGTTTTTCGATATGCTGAATTTTCATTCAAGCGCTGAGATTGGCTTTTTCTCGTCCAGTTGTGTGTTGCTTATGACGATTGTGTCTATATCTAAGCAAATGAAAAACCGCGACGGGATTGCATTTGATGTGAAAACGGCACTGTTTATCTCGGCGGGCTCTGTCGCTGGTGGAGTGCTCGGTGAAAATGTGTTCAGTAGCTTTTTGAGATACGCGAATAACAACGCGACTGTGAAAACCGTTCAAAACGCGGTTCTTCTTGTCATGCTCGTTATCATCTGCGCCTATACACTCAACAAACACCGCATACGCGCACTGAATAAGCGTGGGCGGGTTATTGAGGTGTTGACAGGCTTCGTGCTTGGGGCTGTTTCTGTCTTTTTGGGTATCGGTGGCGGTCCTCTTAATATTGCTGTGTTGACATTTGTTTTTGGGTTCGAGATGAAAGCGGCTGTCATTTACTCAATTGTGACGATTTTCTTTTCACAGGTGTCTAAGCTGTCGATTTTACTGATAAACGGCACGTTCTTCACCTATGACCTGATGATATGCTTGAGTTTATTACCCGCGGCGGCGGTCGGTGGCTTTATCGGCAGTGCCATAAACAGGCGGCTCACGGGCAAACAGATAGAACAGGTCTATTTGATTTTAATGGCGGGGTTGATAGTTATTTGTATAACCAATCTTTTCAGTCAAACAAGCTAATCTGTTCAATGCCATAACCCTTGCGGCTCAACTTTATGATGTCTTGCATGTTATAGACAATACCGAATCTGTCGCATTCTTGCGTAAAGACCCTCCAGAGATGGTCGCGGTTTGGGCTTTTACAGCTATAATCATTGCCATATGTTTTGATATATCGCTGTTTAAGCCCCGGGAAGCTCTCTTCCAGACGCTCATAGAAATAATCGCGCTGGTTCGTCCGAAGGGTAACGCCAAAGCTTGGGTAGATATACCTTGCCCCACATTCGGCGGCGCGTCTGATGATTGACACCACATTTTCTTCCGTATCATTGATAAACGGCAATAACGGCATGAGCAAAATTCCGCAGTTTATGCCGCTTTCGCTCAGTTTATTTAGCGCGTCAAAACGCTCACTGCTTTTGGAAACATGAGGCTCAATAATGCGGTCGAGTTCGTCATCAGTGGCAGTAATCGTTATCTGTGCGAGCACAGGTGAATGCCGCTTGATACTCGATAGTATGTCGATATCGCGCGTTATCATGGCAGATTTGGTGGTTATCACCAACCCAAACCCATATCTGTCAATGAGCTTGAGTGCCCCACGCGTAAGTTCATACTTGCGCTCAAAGGGGTTATATGGGTCAGACATCGAGCCTGTGCCGACAATCCCTTTCACCTTTTTACGCCGCAATTCATCTTCAATCATCTTTAGCGAGTCGGCCTTGGCGCGGACGGTGTCGAAGTCGTCAACACGATAACACTCACTGCGGCTGTCACAATAAATACAGCCATGACAACAGCCCCTATATATATTCATATTAAAGTTGACGCCAAACCACCCGTCAAACTTGACCGATGATACAATGGTCTTCGCCTGAATAAACTCCATAATCCACCTCACTTAATAATTATAACATAACCAAAACCCATAAGAAAGTATAACTAAGAACACGCCAACTTCGGGTAGTGTACATAATGTATTAATTGGTGTATAATAACAGAAAAGCATGGGGGGATAAACGTGGTTTTTGAAAAAGGGGCGCGGTTTCTTGTTACGGGCGGCGCAGGATTTATTGGGTCGAATATCTGTGAAACTATACTGGAAATGGGGCTCTTCGTGCGCTGTATGGATAATTTCAGTACAGGCTATAAGAAAAACATTGAGCCGTTTTTAGGCAATCCGAATTTTGAATTGATTAAAGCGGATATTAGGGATTTTGACGCATGTATGAAGGCCTGCGAGGGCATTGATTTTGTGTTGCATCAAGCGGCGTGGGGTAGTGTCCCGCGTAGTATTGAGGAACCGCTCACATATGAGGACATTAACACGCGTGGCACACTAAATATGATGGAAGCCGCGCGGCGGGCAGGCGTGAAGAAATTCGTCTATGCGTCCAGCTCGGCTGTTTATGGTGATGTGGCTGAAATGCCACTTGTGGAAGACTACACAAACCCCGTGTTGTCGCCCTATGCTCATACGAAGAAGGCATGTGAGGAATACGGCATGTTGTATAAGAAGCTCTATAATCTGGACACATACGGTTTGCGCTATTTCAACGTCTTCGGCAATAACCAAGACCCAAACGGCGCATATGCCGCCGTTATCCCGCGTTTTGTGACCTTGTTATGTAACGGGATTTCGCCCGAGATTTATGGTGACGGTCATCAATCACGCGATTTTACATATGTAAAGAATGTTGTAGACGCGAATCTTTTGGCATGTTTGGCTCACAGCTACGTGGCTGGGCAGGCATTTAATATAGGCGGCGGCGGGCGCGAGAATTTGATAGATTTGTATCACAGGATTTGCGCGATTCTCGGTACGGACATTGTGCCGAAATTTCTTGAAGAACGGCGCGGCGACATAAAGCACTCAAACGCCGACATCACAAAGGCGCGAGAGTTGCTCGGTTATGAGCCGCTGTTAAGTTTTGAAGAGGGCATTAGTTTGACCGTCGATTGGTATAGAAAACGCTGCGATTTCGTCCGAGGTTAGAGCAGTTCATCAATGGGCAATTCGAACGGCTCTTTTAAAAGCGACTCGAAAGGCTCTTCTATAAGCAACTCGCAAAGCCGTTCTACGCCGCTACATATTATGACAGGCACCGAATACTCTGATGTGATACATTTGTCTTGCACCTCCGTAACGAGTATCTCGCTACATTGCAAATAAAACCCATGCGTGGCTGGGTGAATGTAGTCACAAAGGGCTATAACCTCCGAATTTTTGAACAAAAGCCCGTGCTTGCCGCCGTCATAATAAAAAACGGGTTCGGTGACATCGCCGGGTTGTGATTTTATAACCATCATAATATCGCTGTTATCTTCATCATTGACGAGTACATCATAATAACCTAGGACGGCGCGGCGGGAACGGTACGTCTCCAGCAAGGTGGCATAACCTTCATGAGCCTCAACATCCGTTTCCCAAGCGTTTTCTTCAGGCGTGTTGCCCATCAAACGCATAGCCGCCGTCAAGTGAAAGTATGAACGAATGATGTCACCGTTCGCCGCTAAGTCTTCGGCTAATAACATATTCCCGCGTAATAGTACGCTTTCAAGCTCTCGTTTTTCATCTCCATAGTTTTCCATTCATTACCCCCCTGTATTTGCCCCTGTTTAGCTCTGTAATTCTGTCAGTCATCTAATAAAGCGTCACATATGCGCGACACGAACAGACCCGGCGCACAAAGCAGAATCGGCCAGAGAACCATATTGAAAATTCCTGTTCCCCAAGTGAAGAACAGCGCCAGACCGCCGTAACCGACGATGATGTAGGCAGGGTTATAACAATGATACATATAGCTGAAATACTCAAACACATCATAAACAGCCAAATTCCCCGGCAATGCAGATTCAAGCCCATGCGCCGCAATCATGGGCACACTCGGCGCAAGCCCGATGAGCGCAAGCCGTAGCAGGCTCCAATACCATGCGGTCTGGGGCAACATGTTTATCCCACGCAGGGCAAGCACGTTCAGAATACCCCAGAAGATTATGCTACCCACTAGCAAGAGCACCTTATAGACAGCGCTTCCCGAATGGGTGAGCGCCCACGGCGCACCTGATGATATTGTCGCCGTGCCACCGCCAGTCTTTGGCTTAGGCTGTGTGGGTGTTGGGGTGGTTGGTTTAGGCGGCGTGGGTTTGGGCGGGTAGGGGGCTTGAGTTATCGGTTGTTTGGGCGGTTGCTTTGTAGTCGGCGTAGAAGTCGATTTGGTACCCAAAATGCGCCCCATCTTGCGCTCTATAGCACACCATGGGCATTCGGTATTGCCGTTCCAATATTGGTGATTGAGGTTGGACGGGCACTGTTTCAGCGAGCCATCCAGTTCTTCGAGCGCGTCATACCATTCAACGGCAGACGGGCGCATGGAGGGGTTCAACCCACCTTGTGAGGGTGAGAACGCGCGGATAAAAAGCCGCTTTATCTTTTCGGGCAAGATGCCGAGATAGGGGGCGTATTTCGGAACGTCAACCCTTTCAGCGCTCTTGACAAACGGGAAATAAGCGTTAATGATGTTGGGCACAAGCCCGAATTGTGAAGCCGAACCGCCGCCCGGTACAGTACAGGCGTATGGGTGTGAACCGTTCATGAGCAATGCAAACACGTGAACGGCGAGCGCGAACAAGTCCGTTTCTATGGAAAAGGTCTTACGCGTCGTAGTCCGCAGGTTTACGCCTTCTTTCATAAGCTTGTGAATTTCAGACGGTACATACGGCGGCATACAGACGTTACAGCGGTAGGTTGTGCCGTTTGGCGCTTTAATATGGTAAGAATCGGTATCGACAAGCGTCACAATCGCCTTAGCGTCAACGCAGATATTGGCTGGGTTCAAATCTCCGATACAGTGCCCTAGCGTATGAACACTATTCACAGCCGCGCAGAGGTTTTGGGCGGCTTGTATATACCACTTCCACGGGTGGTCATTGCGGCTGTCATAAGAATAGAGGATGTTTATCTTCGCGGCGTTGTCGACGCGCTTCATCAGAAAACCAATGAACTTGTTGTTAGCGTCAAAAATAAGAGAAACGGGCCATGCCACCTGTCCGTTTAATGCCCAGTCCTTCTTACCCGCCGGGACGCTCGAAATCATCGTGTTCAGTTTGTTGAGTTGTGTTTGTGTGCGTAAGTCTGGGCGATAGACCTTAGCGACTAAATCGGAGCGTTCGTTTAGTTTATAGATACTGCCCTCACCGCCGCCCGCGAACGGCTTGGCGGCAAGCTCGTAATAACGCCCGCTCGAATCCTTTACACGCATTTAGTGTCCCCCTATAGAGCTTTTGCTTTCTTAATAGTAAGTTTAACACCAATGAAAACTATGTCAAGCAAAACCATTGATAAATGTGTTACAAAAAAACAACATAAACAGAAGCTATATATTGCACATCGACAAAACTTGTGTTAAACTTGAGCCATGGAAAATTTTACCTTCAAGCTACGCGCTTACAAGACCGAATATGAATATTCTTATACAACGGGCATCTACCCGACAATGGAGTTGCTCATGCGCTGTTTTGAGGACGCGCGGGCGGTTTTTGTGCACTCAAAATTGAGGGATTCAGACAAGCTTAACGATGTGATTAACGGGCGCATACCCATTATCTTTGACGACAAAACCTTTGCGCGTTTGGGCATTAACGACAACAGCTACTGCCTTGGCGTTTTTGTCAAGCGCGAACAGGCGCTGACCGCCACACGCCCCCATGTTGTTCTTGTGAGCCCGTCTGATATGGGCAATCTCGGCACCATTATTCGAACGGTTGTGGGCTTGGGGTATCATGACATTGCGATAATCAAGCCCGCCGCTGATGTGTTCCACCCGAAAACAGTACGGGCTACTATGGGCGCGTTGTTTCATTTGAATGTGTGCCAATATGACAGTTTTGATGGATATCAAGCGGCTTACCCGTCGCATGAACTGTTTCCGTTTATGCTGGACGCGGCGGTTACGCTCGATACGTCAAATACGCCTGAATGCCGCCTGTTCTCGCTCATCTTCGGCAATGAAGCCTCGGGGCTGCCGCCCGTGTTTCAACATATCGGCAAACCTGTTAAACTGGCCCAAAGCGCCGCCGTAGATTCGTTAAATCTCTCAATAGCCACAGGCATTGGCGCGTATTTGTTCGCCGCGAAGAATCGTTTGCTTTAGCAGAAAAGGGGTTCTCATGAAAATCAACCGACAAACAGCCGAACATTACCTTTGGAAAGACATTTGCGACGGTTGGCATCTTCTCAAAACAGACGGATTGAGTGTTATTGCCGAAAAAATGCCGCCGCAAACCTTTGAAGATATGCACTGCCATGAACGTGCTCGGCAATTCTTCTACATATTAAGCGGGAAGGCCGAGATGCGCTTTGAAAACAGCGCTGAAATTCTGGAACAGGGCGACGGCATTGAAATTGAACCGTTTTTGTTTCATCAGATGTCCAACCCGTTTGATTCACCCGTGGAATTTATGGTTATTTCTATGCCGAAAGCCCACGGCGACAAGATATTGTTCGGCAAAACCCCACGCTAGACGCGTAACGGCTGGACGAATGTTTCTATACTATGGCGCATGATAACATCTGCGAGCCGCGCCATATCTTCGGGCGTTTCTTTCATGCCCGAATTGAGCCATCTCTCGAAAATACCGACACAGCCTGTTATGTAGAAGACAATGCGGTATTCTACGAAAGCCTCGTTATCGACAACGGCCGATTTCTTCCATTCAGCCGCGCATTTGTCACGTATGAGCGATTTTAGCCGCTCAACGAAAGCCGCGTCACCGTGCTTGCCTAAGAGCACCGCGCACATATCGGCGTTATCGGCCAGATAACGGAACACGTCCAATAGTGTTGGGAGCGGTTCGCGCATTAGGCGGCTTGATTTATGCGTGTCAATAATACGTTGAAATTCTTCAAACATTTCGTTTTCTATCTGTTCAACCATATCGTAAATATCACGGTAATGTAGGTAAAACGTGCCGCGGTTGATGTCTACAAGCGTTGACAGTTCGCGCACGGTTATGTCTTTGGCGGGTTTTTCGCGCAGGAGTTGAGATAAGCCTTTACGTAACATATTGCGCGTTTTGCGAACGCGTCTATCCATATTAACAGTATTCATTTTTGCCCCCAATCAACAATTTATTGTAAAGTGTTGAATTATTGACGATAGTTAAACTAATTGACTATTGATTTTTTAGTGTATTCTATTATAATAGTATTATAGTTAATAAATCAACTTATGTCAATTATTTTGTGAGGTGAACCATGCAGAAATTTTTTTCGGCAATAGTCGAACACAAGAGACTTGTTGTAGTGACCTTTGCCGTTTGTACGTTGATTTGTGCGTTTTTGTCGCGCGGCGTAGTCGTCAATTACAATATCTTCGATTACTTGCCATTTGACGCACAATCAACAGTCGCTGTTGAGGTTATGGGTGAGGAGTTTCAGGGGGGCATACCGGGCGCACGCGCTATGGTCAAGAACGTAAGCATACCCGAAGCGCTGGAAATAAAAGAGCTTATAGCCACAGTAGACGGCGTTGTGTCCGTTAACTGGCTTGACGATGCCGTTGACCTCTATACACCACTCGCGGCGGCTGATAAAAAGACAATCGAGAATTTCTACAAAGACAATAACGCGCTATTTCTAATAACCTTTGACACAGATAAGCAGATTGGCGCTCTCGAAACCTTGCGGGCGATGTTTAGGGACGGCGGTTATGAGGCGGCGTTTTCGGGCGCGGCTGTTAATACGATTGAAGCAACGTTGACTTCGGGCACGGAGGTCAACAGAATTACAATGATTGTAATACCTATTACATTGTTGATTCTGCTTCTGACGACAAGTTCATGGTTTGAGCCGATACTTTTTCTTGTCACAATCGGGGTGGCGATTCTATTGAATCGTGGCACGAACCTTGTCTTTGATGAAATTTCATTTGTGACGAACGCCGCAGGCAGTATCCTTCAGCTTGCGGTATCTATGGACTATTCGATTTTCCTCTTACACCGATTTGCGGACTATCGCAAGCAAGGGCTTGATGTGAAAGACGCTATGACGAACGCGCTCAAATCGGCGTTTTCGACTATCACTTCGAGCGGGCTGACAACAGTCATCGGTTTCGCCGCTCTTATACTCATGCGTTTCAGAATCGGTTCAGACCTTGGCATGGCAATGGCTAAGGCGATTGCTTTGAGTATGCTGACGGTTCTGATTTTACTACCCGTATTGACGCTTCTGTTTTATAAACTTATTGACAAGACACAGCATAAGCCGATTATTCCGAGCCTAGAAAGGTTCGCTGTGTTTACAACGAAAATCCGCGTGCCGATGATAATTATGTTTGTTATCGTGATTGCACCCACGTTTCTGGCGCAACAAGCTAACGGTTTCTATTATGGCGCGGCTAATATCTTTAACGCCGAATCGCGAATCACGGTTGAACGCGAAGCCATTGAGAGTGTGTTTGGGCGTTCGAATCAAATGGTTTTGCTCGTGCCGCAGGGCGATTTTGCCACAGAGAAGCAACTGTCTGACGAGTTGCACGCTATACCGGAAATCATGGGAATTATCTCGTTCGTTGACAAGGCCGGAGCGGAGGTTCCACCCGAGTTTGTCGAAGAGGCTTTGCGCAAACAACTCGTTTCGCCCAATTACAGCCGTTTTGTGCTTACAGTAAGCACGGAGATTGAAAACGCAGAAGCGTTCGCGCTGGTTGAGAAAATCGAAAACGCCACGCAGAAATACTACACAGGTTATTATCTGGCGGGTGACACGCCTAACACATATGACCTAAAGCGCGTTATCACTGACGATATGCTCAAAGTCAACCTTATAGCTATCGCCGCGGTATTCGTAGTGCTCATGCTGACGATGAAGTCTGTGACGTTGCCACTCATTCTTGTTCTGACGATTGAAACGTCGATATGGATAAACCTGAGTGTCCCATATTTCATGGATACTCCGATTTTCTATATCGCCTACCTGATTATCTCGTCCATTCAACTGGGCGCGACGGTAGACTACGCGATTTTATTGACCTCGCGCTACATGGAAGAGCGCCAAAAGTTTGGCAAGAAACGAGCGATTATTGAGAGTGTGTCACATACCACATTGTCAGTATTAACATCAGCGGGTATTATGACGGCGGGTGGTGTTGTTCTAGGTATTATTTCGTCTAACGGCGTGTTGTCGCAACTCGGAACCTTTATCGGGCGAGGGGCGGTTTTATCGGCGGGGCTTGTACTACTCGTTTTGCCTGGGTTGCTTTATGTGTTAGACGGAGTAATTGCAAAAACTACGCTTTCAGCGGATTTTGTGAAAGGGGATAAATAATATGAAAAAACTCGTACCGATTTTGCTTTCGGCTACCCTCGCGCTGGGGTTGCCACTTAGTGTTTCAGCCGCCGAGCTGTCGCCGAAAGAGGAGATTGTTTATGGTATACTGAACTCAGATGGCTCGATAGGGGGCGTGTTTGTCGTAAACATATTGACAGGCGGCGGAGCGCTCACAGACTTCGGCAATTACGTGTCCGTGCGCAATATGAATACCACAGACCCCATAACGCAAAGCGGCGGAGCGGTCAGCGTCACCACGAGCGCCAACAGGCTTTATTATGAGGGTACACTGGATAATGCGGAATTGCCGTGGGATATAACTGTGACATACGCGCTGGATGGGAAAGCCGTTACGGCATCTGAAATTGCAGGGCTATCGGGGGCGTTAGAGATTGGCATAAAGGCGAGCCAAAACCCCGACGTTAACCCGTTCTTCTTTGAGAACTACGCGCTACAGATTACATTGGGATTGAATGCCGAAAATTGCCAAAATATCGTGGCAGAGGGCGCGACAATCGCGCAAGTCGGCAAAAAGACGCAAATGGTTTATACTATACTACCGGGCAAAGGCGCGGAATTGAACATCACGGCAAACGTCACAGATTTTGAAATGGACGCAATCACCATCAACGGATTGAAGCTCAACCTAAACATAGACACGTCAGCGAGTGAAACGGAACTGACGGGCAAAACCGCAGAACTTGCCGATGCGATAGCGAAGTTGCGCGATGGCGCTTCGGGACTTCGGCGCGGGGGTTCTGACCTGTCAGACGGCATTAACAAATATGTAGATAACCTCAAAACTTACCGCGACAGCATGTCAAGGCTTAATAGTAGCATGAACAGTCTGACGGCGGGCGCTTCGGCTATGAAATCGGGCATTGCGGATTTGAGCGCGAAGAATGCCGCGTTGAATACGGGGGCTGACCAGATGTTAAAGGCAGTGTTTGCCGCCGCGAATGCGCAACTAAAAACAATGGGCGCACCGGAAGTTACGCCAGAGAATTACGCGACTGTGCTTTCGATTTCGCCAATGTTAGAACCCATCAAGGCTCAACTCGATTCAGCCCTTCAGTTTTGCAACGGCGTGAAGGCATACACAGGCGGCGTAGCGGCTCTGGGCAAGGGCGCAGACGAGTTGGTAAACGGCGCGAATACGTTGAAAACGGGCATCTCTCAACTAAACGACGCGACAGAAAAACTCTACAACGCAGGGTTTGAGATAGCGGACGCGGCTAAGAAGCTCAAAGAAGGGCTGACAACATACGAAAACGGTGTGAACGAACTCTATGACAAAACAAACGACATAGACACACAAATCACGTCGAAGGTGAATGAACTCATAGCGGGCATCATGGGCACGTCGGATGAAGTTAAAAGCTTCATGTCAGACAAGAACACGAACGTAACCGCCGTTCAATTCGCGCTACGCACAGACGCAATTAAAATACCGTCGCCGCCAGCCGTTGAAGCCGCGCCGCCGGTGAAGATGAACTTCTTCCAGAAGCTGTTGAATCTATTCAGATAGGTTTAACCATTATTTACTCTTTGTATTTTCGGCAATGCGGAAATTGACTATAGTTTCAATCAAATCCCAATGGAGCGGTTCATCTATCGGAAATTGAATCGCCCCTTTTGTGTATTTCAGCCCTCGTGTGTCCAATTCAGATTTGAAATGTTCCACACCGGAAGCGCCGGGGTAAAAGCCGATATGCTTCTTGTGGGCCATGAAATGCACGAGATTGCCGTTAAGATAGAATGTGGGCATTGACCACGTGATTCTCTCTGTCGCATTAGGCGCAAGGTTCTTAATGAAATCCCTCAACTGATTCAATATCGGCTGGACACCCGCTTCATTTGCCGCTATAAATTCATCAATACTGCCGTATGTTTCACGTGCCATACTGTCACCTCTTTTTCTGAATTATAGCACGTTCGGTCAAGGCTTGACAAGCCCCGAAAAATCCATATAATTAGATTATAACTTCGAGCCTTTGGGGCTAACGCAAAAGCCACGCCCTCAAGGCCGTTAGGGTAGAGCGGGAAACGGCTCTGCCTCCCTTTGGAAAGAAGTTAGGTTTATTTTTGCGCGGAAATAAACCGACGGCTTTCCTCCATTATAATCTAAGGAGGAAACATGAAAACACGTATTATCACTCTTCTAACGGCGGTGGCATTTATGCTAGCGGCATGTTCGGGTAACACACAAAGCCCGTCGGCAACACCTACCCCCACGCCAAACCCCAAACCACTTGAAGGCACAAGTATAATCCTATCAACAACGACAAGCACACAAGACAGCGGACTTTTAGACTATTTATTGCCCATGTTTACGGATGAAACAGGCGTAGAGGTTCGTACTGTGGCCGTTGGCACGGGTAAGGCCATTGAAATGGGCAGAAACGGCGAGGCCGATGTTTTGCTTGTACATTCAAGAGCGGACGAGGACAAGCTTGTTGAGGAGGGTTTTGGTATTGAACGCTTTGATGTCATGTACAATGACTTCATTCTCGTTGGCCCCGCTGACGACCCGCTTAAATTGAAGGATTTGAGCGGCGATATAGCTAAGGCTCTCGCACTCATTAAAAACGATAACGCCGTTTTTGTGTCGCGTGGTGACGATTCGGGTACACACAAGAAAGAGCTCACTATCTGGAAATCAGCCGAAATAACGCCCGAATGGGAGAACTATCTCTCCGTAGGCATGGGCATGGGCGACACGCTTAAAGTCGCTGACGAGAAGTTGGGTTACACCATAGCCGACCGCGCTACATATCTGGCTATGAAAGACAATCTCACGCTCGAGATTCTGGTTGAGGGTGATGATTCTATGTTGAACCCATACGGGATAATCTGCGTGAATCCCGATAAATTCGAAAAAATCAATAACGAGGGCGCCGAAGCCTTTCAAACGTGGCTTCTGTCTGCGCCTGTTCAAAAACTTATCGGAGAGTTTGGTGTTGATAAATACGGTCAACCGCTCTTCTACCCGGACGCTAAATAATGGCATACATCTTGCGCGGTATACAGGAGGCGTTTCGGCTTATTTTTGCGCCGGACGCGGAATTATATAATGTGCTGTTTCTGTCTTTGCGTGTGTCAGGTTCGGCTACGCTCATTGCGATAGTGTTGTTCGCGCCGCTGGGTATACTGCTGGGGCTTTCGGATTTTCGCGGTAAAGGTTTGTTTTCGCGTCTTCTGTATACGTGCATGAGTACGCCGTCTGTTGTCGTTGGGCTGATGCTTGCGTTGATATTCACGCGCAACGGGCCGTTCGGCTTCCTGGATTTGATGTACACGCCCAAAATCATGATAATCGCGCAAACGGTGCTCATCGCGCCGCTGATTTTGGGGCTTACCTATAATTTAGCCAATACGACGGGGCGCGCGGTTGCGAATCTTGCGACGGTTTTGGGCGCGTCCGGGCTTGACAAGATATTGTTTGTGATGAAGGAAAGTGTGGCGGACATCATTGTCATAGGCATCACGGCGTTCTCACGCGCCATAAGTGAAGTCGGCGCTGTCATGGTTGTCGGCGGCAACATCAAGGGTCAGACGCGCGTGCTAACAACGTCTATATCCATGCTTAACTCAATGGGCGAGTATGACCGCGCCATTGCAATGGGTATTTGTTTGCTCATTATTTCGTTCATCATCACCGCCGTAACCTATAAATCCAAGGACTGATATGGAAATCACGATTGAGAAGCTAACAAAGGTGTTCAAAGACCGCGTTATATTGAATACACTGGATTTATCCGTTAAATCGGGTGAATTTGTATGTATTGCGGGTGAAAACGGCACTGGTAAGACAACATTCTTGCGGATAATCTGTGGACTGGACACGGAATTTTCGGGCACAGTCTTGTATGACGGCAAAAACTACTCAAAAGCGCTCATACGGCAGATAACATTGGTATTCCAACAGCCTATGATGATGCACACAAGTGTTATTAACAATGTCACATACGCGCTCAAGCTCAGAAAAATCCCACAAGCGGATAAAATCGCGCACGATATGCTTGAACGCATGGGCATCGCCCACTTACGCAAGCAACGCGCGACAACACTCTCGGGCGGAGAACGTCAGAAGCTAGCCATTGCGCGCGCGTTGGCATTCGAACCTCGATTACTGATGTTAGACGAACCCACGTCAAATATCGACCAAAACAGTATAGACCGCATAGAAAGCGCACTTACAGACTTCCATCGGCGTACACATGCAACGATTCTGATGGTTACCCATGATAAAGAGCAAGCAAAGCGACTGTCACACAGGATTATTACTCTATAACCAAAAACTGGAAACACGCTCACGCATAAAACCCCGCGCCGAATGGAAGCTAATAGAAACGGCAAAGGAGATATGAAATGAGACGTGTTTCTTCTATAATTTTGAGTTTTGTCATAGCGCTATCGATTGTCACAACGGCTAAAGCAAACCACACAGTGACTTTCCCGAACCAGATTCATTATCAGCCCGTTACGCAAACCTCTGCTGACGGGTTGTTTCAGTACAGAAAGTATCTAACCCAGACGGGTTATGACAGCTTCACCGTCACTATCGAGGCAATAACCGATGATATACTTCAAACGACAGCCACAGGTGGCGCAACTGTCATACTCGTCATTGACACGTCAAACAGTTTAAGCGGCGGTACTATGTTCGCAGACATTAAGGAGGCGGCGCGGGGTTTTGCGGAGCGTTTTCTGACGGGCGACACACACCATATAATGGGGCTTGTGACGTATGAGCGTGACGCTATTAACGAGTTACGCACGACAACCGGCAATGGCGAGCCTCTCACGACAAACTTAGATTATTATTTGGAAGTCATAGATGCATTACAAGTCTACAGCGGTTCAACAAATATTCAAAGCGGTATTCAAATGGCGAGAAAACTTCTGGAGGCTGATATGTCACAGAACCAGCAGTTTGTCGTCTTGTTCAGTGACGGCGCGGCGAATATCTCATATAATGCCACGAATGTCAAACCACTTGGGAGTGTTGTCATTACGCCACATACAACGCCGCAGGGTGAGGTGTTTGATATGACTTATCGGCTTACGGACTTTAACTACAGTTTTACAGCCGCATACCCATATACGGTGAAGGGTGTAACCGTTAAGGATTCGATTATCCCGACAGTCTCGGAGGGCCTTTTGTTAAAGGATAACGGCGTGACGGTTTATTCGGTGTTCTTCCATAACCCGAGAATCTCTGAAAAAGAGTATCATCAAGGGGTTTTCACCATGAACAATATCGCGAGCAAGGGCAAATACAATGAGGTGAACTCCACAGAGGATTTGTATGACCTGTTTGTTGAGATTGAGGAGAATATCGTGGACATAACGGGTAATTACAAAGTGGTTGACACTATGGGCGATTTCATACTGTTTGACGGCTACCCAAGTGGCAACAAGCCTGCCGGTGTGTTGTTTGATAAGGCGGCGAACACATTGACATGGGATTTGCAGAACCCGAATGTAGCCCCCGAGCTATTGCCGGACGGCAGATACCGTTACAGCGTGTCATACAATATTGTATTGGACATTACACATCCGATGTTGAAATACGACACGCCATACAAAACAAATGCGGAGGCTAAACTACTTTACGAAGGTAATACCGAAATCTTTGAATCGCCACAGGTCATTGCCTCGCTGACAAGTGACAACATCATCAATGTCACACCGCTGGATATGGTTGCATATCAAGGAGGCACGTCCGTATCGGGTAACGGCTTCCCGCGCCCTTATTTTCTGTTATCCCACTCTGACGATACGCCGCTGACACGTGAGGAAATCGACGACTTGACATTCTATATGGACGGAGAGGAGCATGTGCCGTTTGACCACGAATGGTTCATATACGAATATCCGTTTAGAGCATACTTTGTGAACACAGAAACGGGTGAGGTGCATAATGACCCGAACGAGCAGATACACGTTGAAGATGTAGGGCTTTATTACATTGAATTATCGACACGCGACAAAAACGGGCATGTATACCGAACTCACGCGATTGACAGCAACGGTAACACATTCAGTTTCAAATTCCACGAAGACGCGATACTTGAAATCAGACCACAGTCAGCCGAGCCGACAATCTTTGCGCCATGTTATGCGGGAACACCGAATGATACCACTATCGTAGACGGCATTACGGCGTTCTTGCGCACGGGCACGGGCTTTAGAAATTCGGCGGGCATAAATCTTGTTGACCTTTCGGGGAACGATGTACGGCTCATGTCTGACAACCTTTTGCCATCTGTGAAGACTGCCTTGCAGGATTATTTGAAGAATCAGCCACAGTTAAGTGGTATGGAATACAAGATGTTCTACTTGAATCTCGTTGACCATGCCGACGGCAATATCATAGTTGAAGCAGATAAGCCCGTCACAGTCATGTTGCCATACCCTCAAGGCACGAACAGCCAGACAGACTTTAGGATTTTACACTTTAATAAGATAAACCGAGCGTTTGGGGCAACGATTATGTATGACAATGTTCAGGCTGCGCCGATTAGGCTCGCGAATGGGCTTGCGTTTGAAGTGGACGCGTTCAGTCCGTTTGTGATAGCCTATAAGCGCACGCCATCTAACGCGGGAGGAACAGGGAGCGGCACGGGCAGTATTGTCATACCGTCTACTACACCTACTCTAAATAAAACTGACCATTTTGTTTATATGGTGGGTTACCCTGATTTAAGTTTTGGCCCATCGGCGCATATGACACGAGCGGAAGCGGCGGCCATGTTCGCGCGGCTTGTGACAAAGACCATCGATGTTGGCGGCAAGTATGTGCCCGGTTTCGTTGATGTAGACCCACAGAGTTGGTGCGCTGACTCGATTGGGTTTTTGCGACAGTCGGGTATCATTAAGGAAGCAAAACTCTTCCGCCCAAACGAAGCCATTACCCGCGCGGAGTTCGCGTCAATAGCCGCGCGATTTGAGAACGCGCATACCGATTATCAAAATGAGTTTTCAGACGTGAGCGCAAACTACTGGGCGGCCAATGACATTGCACTGGCCGTTAGAAATGGCTGGATAGTGGGCTACCCCGACAATACATTTAGACCCGAGCAGTATATCACACGCGCCGAGGTTGTTACTCTCGTGAACCATGTTTTAGAGCGCCAGCCCGATAAGGCGTATATTGACGAACACCACAAAGCCGTCCGCAAATTCAATGACCTCGAAGCGGACTATTGGGCTTACTATGATATTGTCGAAGCTACAAACGCCCATGTATATCAACACAAAAGCGGGAAAGAGTATTGGAGTAATCTGATGAGATAGAAAAACCCCCGAAAGCCGACTTTATTGAGCTTTCGGGGGTTTTTACGTCACTTATAAAAAAGTTCACTAATAAGTTGGATAATCGGTAGTATTTATCGTGTTTTTTTATTAAACTTCGTATTGTCAATTGACAAAATAGATAAAAAGTGATAATCTGCAGATAAGAATTTATAAATTTAGAAGGAGTGCCGGATTTGAAGTACATATTGAAGCGCTTGCTGTTTATGATACCTTCCGTGTTGCTCGTGCTGATTATTACGTTTACGCTGTCGCGCGTTGTGCCGGGTGACCCTGCGCGTATGATTGTGGGCGAACAAGCGCCACAATCGGCCGTTGACGCTATGCGTGAGAAATTGGGCTTGAACAAGAGTATACCCGCGCAGTTTGTTGATTATTTGGGCGCAGTTATCAAGGGCGATTTGGGCGACGCGTGGCACACGGGGAAAACCGTAGTTGAGGACTTTCAGACGAGATTACCCGCGTCTATTGAGTTGGCTGTGTTGAGCCTAATCATTGCCGTTGTCGTGGGCATACCATTGGGCATTCTGGCGGCGGCGCGTAAGGATTCGATTTATGACCACATTTCACGCCTACTGACACTCTTGGGCACGAGTATACCCGTCTTTTGGCTTGGGTTCATGCTGATTTTCACGCTCTACGCCAAGCTGGACTGGATACCAGCGCCAATGGGGCGTGTGTCGGAGGGGATTATGCCGCCGACAGCTATTACGGGTTTGTACATAATCGACAGCTTACTCACGCTGGATTTTGTCGCACTTAAAGACTCAATCGGGCATCTGATAATGCCAGCCATCTGTTTGAGTTTGAGCTCGTTGGCTGTCATATCGCGTATGACGCGCTCGAATATGGTTGAGGTTCTGAATCTTGACCACATCAGAACAGCGCGTGCGAAGGGCATGAATGAAGTTGCCGTCGTGTTTAAGCACGGGTTTAAGAACATACTTGTGCCGGTTTTAACCGTCATCGGTACACAGCTCGGCGTGCTCATCGGTAATGCCGTTGTGGTTGAAACTATCTTCGCGTGGCCGGGTATCGGCAGTTATATCACTCAATCAATACTCATAACAGACTACGCGCCCGTTCAGGCATTCGCAGTTGTTAGCGTCTTCCTATATATAGGGATAAACTTGGCGCTCGACATTTTGTATGTCGTGGTTGACCCTCGCATTAACTATAACTAGCAGGAGGTGTTCGTCATTTCTCTGACCAAAACCGTAGACAAAGGCGGCACAGTCCGCGCAACGCTTCTAGGTAGGCTTCTAAAGCGTAAACTAGCCGTTTTCGGCATTGTCGTTATGATTTTCTGGGCGGGTGTAGGTGTTTTGTCGCTGTTCTATACGCCTTATAGCCCTATTGAAGCCAATATTAAGGAGCGCTTAAAACCGCCGTCCGCGCAACATATTATGGGCACGGACAATTTCGGGCGTGACATTTTCAGCCGTGTGATGACAGGGGCTCAGATTTCGTTGTGGCTCGGGTTCATTTCGGTGGGCATATCGCTGATTATTGGGTTGCCGCTTGGCGCGGTGTCCGGCTATTATGGCGGGGTTGTCGGTGATATTATCATGCGCATCATGGACGCGTTGCAGGCCTTTCCGACACTCGTTCTTGTTATGAGTATATCTGTCGCAATGGGCAGAAACAGTGTCAGTGCTATGCTTGCCGTTGGTATAGCCGGTATTCCTCAATTTGCCCGTCTTATGTTCGCACAAACCGTGTCTGTGAAGGCAAGCCCGTTTATTGAGGGCGAACGCGCTATAGGTCTTCCGAAAAAGGACATTTTGATACGCCATATACTCCCGAACTGTATAACGCCGATTCTTGTTAGAACGACATTGAGCTTGGGTTTTGCGATTCTAACTGTGTCCAGTTTGAGTTTTTTGGGTATCGGCGTACAGCCGCCTACACCCGAGTGGGGAGCGATGATTTCTGACGCGCGTGGTTACATAATTTCTGGCGAATGGTGGTTGCTCACATTCCCGGGCATTGCTATTGCTAGTCTTGTCCTTGCCTTTAACCTTTTAGGTGACGGGCTGAGGGACATTCTAGATAGAAGAATGGCTTAATACAATCAAATGGAGGTAAACATGAAGAAGATTCTAGCATTACTGCTTTCAATGGCGCTTGTCACCGCCGCTGTGGCGGGTTGTGCCCCGAGCGCGAACCAGCAGTCGCCGTCAACGAGCGCGACACCAACGCCCGCGCCGTCAAACTCCAGCTCTCCGACAACGAGCGCGACACCGGCGCCGACTCAATCTGCCCCCGCAGAAGTACCCCAGACGTTGACAGTCGCGTTGTCAAACGGCGGACGTACACTTGACCCCGCGAGTGCTACGGATTCAACAAGCGCAATCTTCATAAACGCCTGTTATGACCAGCTTGTGCGCTTCGGCACGATTGAAAAAGACGGTCAGACAATGGCGAACCCCGAAGACATTCAGCCGTCAATCGCGAAGAGCTGGACGGTTTCTGACGACGGTCTTGAATACGTGTTCACGCTTGACGAACGGGCCATGTTCGCGAACGGTGACCCAGTCACGGCTGACGCGGTTATCTTCTCGCTTGACCGCATGAGCAAGTCCGCAACGTCGTCCTTCCTGTTTAAGCTCACAAAGATTACTGACATGGAGAAAGTGGACGATTACACAGTCAAATTCACGCTGTCAACACCTTGCGCTATTTTCTTTAAATTACTTCAAATGCACCTGTTCTCGATTATCAACCCCAACGAGCTTGACGGCAAAACACCCGAGGAAGTGGACGCTTATTTGAAGAATACAACAGCCGGTTCCGGCGCGTTCTCGTGCGAAAAGTGGGATGCCGCGACAGAGGGTATCTTCAATGGTCGCGCCGATTATTGGAAAGGCGCAGTGCCGCTCACGAAAGTCACGCTTAAATTTATCCCCGAGGCTTCAAGCCGCGTTTTGCTTGCCGACAAGGGCGACGTGGATATAGCCATGACGATTCCCGCGAAAGACCTTACGACATTGCTTGCTAATAACAAGCTAGATGTCCGTACATACGAAACAAACCGCATTGTCTATCTATCGCTGAACAACACAATCGCGCCGTTTGACAACCCCAAGGTTCGTCAAGCGATTAACTATGCTATTCCGTATGATTCACTTGTTGAGGACGTTATGTATGGCAAGGCGAAACGTCTTCCGAACTACGTACCCAGTGCGATGCCGGGTTACATACCTACAACAGAACCGATGTATATGCAGGATTTAGAGAAGGCGAAGGCGCTTCTGGCGGAAGCCGGCTTCAAAGACGGTTTCGAATTTACACTGACTGTCAGTATTGGCAACCAAGACTGGGAGGATTCGGCAATCGTTATCCAGTCAGAACTTGCGAAAATCGGCGTGAAGGTTAATATCGACAAAATGGAGCGTTCACAATACCTAGAAATAGTAATGGCGAAGAAGGCGCAAGCCGCTGTCGCATCATACTCGGCGTTCGTTAATGACCCCGGTTACTTCTTCGGTAACCTCTTGTATTCAAAGGGCGAATACAACTACGGCGCGTATGCAAGCGCGAGAGTTGATGCGATTTGGGATGCTTCGGAAGTAGAGAAGGACATGGCGAAGCGCATGGAGGCTTACAAAGAAGCACAGGCTGTCGTGCTTGAAGATGCTCCGTGGGCACCGCTTTATGAGTACCAAGACATAGTTGTATTGAATCAGAACGTCAAGGACTTCATCTATTATCCGGACGGCGCTTTGAGATTCTTCACAATCGGTAAGAAATAACGAGATTAGACATGGTTAAATTGGCGGCGGCAGACTAGGGCTGCCGCCCTAATTCTAATCTCTGGAGGTTCCAATGTCTACAATACTGTCAGTACAGGATTTATGTACGGAAATCAAGACCGAATATGGCGATTTTCTTGCCGTGAACGGCGTATCATTTGATTTGTATAAGGGCGAAACGCTCGGACTTGTTGGGGAATCCGGCTGCGGAAAATCCGTCACGTCACTGTCCATCATGGGGTTGCTTCAACGCGGGAAAATTCGTATTGCCAAGGGGCGTATCATGTTTGACGGGGAGGATTTGGCGGCCGTTTCGCCCATGCGAATGCGGAAAATTCGGGGCGAGGGTATCGCCATGATTTTCCAAGACCCGATGAACTCACTGAACCCGGTTATTACTATTGGCGAGCAGATGTGTGAGATGATGCGGCTTCACCTAAAGCTTAGTAAAAAAGACGCGCTCAAACGCGCAGTTGAACTCTTAGCTGATATGGGCATACCGCGCCCCGAGGTTATTATCAAAAACTACCCATTTCAGCTATCGGGCGGTATGTTACAGCGCGTAATGATTGCTATGAGTATGAGTTGTAACCCCAAGATTTTGCTGGCCGACGAACCGACAACGGCTTTGGACGTGACGCTTCAATCGCAGATTCTCGATTTGATGAACCAGCTTAAAAAGAAATACGACACGTCTGTGCTTCTCATCACGCATAACCTTGGTGTTGTCGCCGAAACTTGCGACCGCGTGGCCGTCATGTACGCGGGGCAGATTGTTGAAATGGCCGATGTCAAGGAACTGTTCGACAACCCGCGCCACCCGTACACAATGGGGCTGTTTAAGTGCATACCGCGCATCAAAGAGGACGACCAGAAGCTTGAATCGATTCCGGGCGTTGTGCCGGCAATAACAGAGAAAATCCCCGGTTGTACGTTTGGGCCGCGATGTTCGCGCCGAAGAGCGGAATGTGACACGGCGAAACCGCCGCTTGTTGAAATTTCGCCCGGGCATTTCTGTAGGTGTGTCGCGGAGGTGAGCCAATGAAGCCCTTGTTGGAAGTCAGACATTTGAAGAAGTATTATACAAATAAAACCGGCTTCTTCACGATTCAAAAGGAGCTGATTAAGGCCGTTGAAGACGTGAGCCTGCATGTGAATGCGTGCGAAACGCTCGGTATTGTGGGCGAGTCGGGCTGTGGGAAGACGACAACGGGGCGTGCAATCCTCCGTTTGATTGAGCCGACAGAGGGCGAGGTCATTTTTGACGGAGTTGATGTGCGGGCGTTGGACGAAGACGCTTTACGGAAGTTTCGCGCTCGAATGCAGATTGTGTTTCAAGACGCATTGTACGCGCTCGACCCTCGCTGGACGATAAAACAGAGTTTGGAAGAGCCGATAAAGCTTCACTTTCCGCAATTATCGGCCGCTGAGGTTGAAGACCGTGTTGACTACTTGCTAGGCACTGTCGGCTTCGCATCAATGTATAAGTACAAGTATCCGCATGAGTTTTCGGGCGGTCAACGTCAGCGTATCTGCATTGCGAAGGCGATTTCACTGAACCCGCAGTTTATTGTCTGTGACGAGCCCGTTTCAGCGCTCGATGTGTCGATTCAGGCGCAGGTTCTGGCACTCATGAACGAATTGCAGGAGAATTTGAAGCTTTCGTACATGTTCATTTCGCATGACCTATCGGTTGTGAAATATATCAGCAACCGCGTGGGCGTTATGTACGCTGGGCAACTTGTAGAGCTGGGCGAAACAAAGGAGTTCTTCTCGAACCCCTTACACCCGTATTCGCAACTGCTCAAGGAGGTTGTGCCGTACCCATACCCAGACCCATCTAAGAAGCGCGTGACCTTTGACCAGAGTTTCTTCAACCGTAAGGCGATTGCGGGCGGATGTCCGTTTGAGAGCCGTTGTACAAAGAAGTGTGCGCGTTGCGCCACAGAGAAGCCCGAATACAGAGAGGTTTCAACGGGGCATTTTGTCGCTTGCCATTTGTATACTTAACGTGAAAAGCTACTATAAAGCGAGTTTCTACATATCATAATGCCGGGGGAGCAACTACGCGCCCGGCTTTATTAATGCGAAAGGCGTTGTTTTTTGTACACCGTTATGATACTATCAAAAAACAAACGAACAGGGAGTCAAACATGAACACACTTCATTTGAGATATGCAATTGCAGTAGACAGAACACGCTCAATCAGCAAGGCCGCGGAGGAGCTCTTTATGGGGCAGCCTAATTTGAGCCGCGCGATTAAAGAGCTGGAGAAGTCCGTGGGCATCACAATTTTTAAACGCACATCGAAGGGCATTGAGCCGACGCGCGAGGGAGAGCGGTTTTTGCAATACGCCGCGAGTGTTGTTCAGCAGATTGACATGCTCGAGAGCATGTATCATTCGCAGGGTGACGGAATGGGGAAGCTGATTTTCAGTGTGTCAGTGCCACGCGCGAGTTATATAAGCCACAGTTTTACGGAATTGGTCAAAGAGTACGCCGACAGTGACGGCATTGAGTTTTATTTTAAGGAAACGAACGCGTTCCGTGCGATAAAGAACCTGTTCGACGAGAATTTCAACTTGGGAATTGTGCGGTTTCAGGATATTCATGAACAGTTGTTTTTGACGTACTTCAAGGAGAAGTCACTCAAGGCCATTGAGTTATTGAGTTTTGAATATTGTATCGTGATGTCAGTGGCGCACGAATTGGCGGCGCAACAGACTATTCAGTTTGAGCATTTGAATGGTTATATAGAGATAGCCCACGGTGACCCCTATGTGCCATACCTGCCACAAGCCGAGATTAAGCAGGAGGTTTTGGGCGGGAACGCAGATAAGCGGGTGTTTGTCTATGAACGCGCGAGTCAATTTGAGTTGTTAAGCAGTGTGCCTACAACGTATATGTGGGTGTCTGCTATTCCGCAGTGCATACTTGACAGATACAATCTTATCACGCGAAAATGCACGGGCAACAACAAACGTCACAAGGACTTTCTCATATATAGAAGCGATTATCACCTTACGGACATAGACCGTTGCTTTATTGACAAAATCAAACAAACCCAAAGCGCGTTGCGACTAAGCCAATAATAATAAATGGATAAACATATATCGATATATATATATCGATATGCTTTTATCGCATTTCACAAACGCGCCGTTACTTGTTAAAATAAACTCAAATCAAGAAAGGACATCAAAAAATGGCAAGCAGCAAACCTTTATCCTCACAAACACTGAAAAGGTTGCCTTTGTATTTGGACTTCTTGAAATCCATATCGGATGCGAACATATCAGCAACAGGTATTGCCGAGGCTATGCGGCTCGGCGACGTGCTCGTTCGGAAAGACTTGGCGTCTATTTCAACATCGGGCAAGCCGAAAACGGGTTACATAAGAGCAGAACTCATTGAACAGATTGAGAATGTACTGGGCTATAACGATATGGACAATGCAATTCTCATTGGCGCGGGTAGTCTGGGCATGGCGTTGTTAAACTATGAGGGTTTTTCGGGCTACGGTCTGAATATCTTGTACGCATTTGATGTGAGCGAAAAACTTATCGACAATCGAAAGATTTTTCATACGTCAAGGCTCACAGAACTTTGCGGTCGAAGCCACATACATATTGGTATCATCACGGTGTCGGCTGAAGCGGCGCAAGGTGTATGTGACACGCTCATAGAAAACGGCATCAATGCCATCTGGAATTTCGCGCCCGTTCACTTGAATGTGCCCCACGGAGTATTAGTACAAAACGAGAACATGGCGGCTTCTCTCGCGCTTCTGTCGCGTCATTTGAGAGAGCAGAGGGAGCAAATAGCAATTCCATGTTATGACGGCAATTAACGAAGACACAATCTCGAACGCTAAAACGAGTTGTGACAAGGTAAATTGCCGATTATAACCGGAATTGCGCTAGAGAATAAGGAGTGACAATTTTATGAACCAACAAGTTGTTATCAACTCAGTTGACGACCTACATATAGCAATCAAGCAGATGCGCGAAGCACAGAGCGCGTTCGCGAAGTTTTCACAAGAACAGGTTGACCATATTTTCAAAGAAGCGGCTATGGCGGCGAGCATGAGCCGCATTGAGCTGGCGAAGCTGGCTGTTTCCG
The DNA here is from genome assembly GCA_964583165.1 of uncultured Defluviitaleaceae bacterium. Lineage (GTDB taxonomy): Bacteria > Bacillota > Clostridia > Lachnospirales > WRAX01 > CAZOVK01. The sequence goes on from CAZOVK010000006.1 coordinate 53,463, forward strand.
AAACGGGTATGGGTGTTGTCGAAGACAAGGTAATAAAGAATCAATACGCATCTGAGTATATCTATAACACATATAAGAACGAAAAGACATGTGGCGTGATTGAGCGTGACGAGGTTTTCGGTATAACGAAGATTGCTGAGCCAGTGGGCATTATCGCGGCAGTCATACCAACGACAAACCCCACATCAACGGCGATTTTCAAGACATTGTTGGCGCTCAAAACTCGCAATGGTATTATCATAAGCCCACATCCAAGAGCGAAAGAAGCGACAATCGCGGCTTCTCGCATTGTGCTTGAAGCGGCAGTAAAAGCGGGTGCGCCCGCCGGTATTATCAACTGGATTAACACACCGAGCCTTGAAATGTCGAACACGGTTATGAAAGAAGCTGATTTGATTCTAGCGACAGGTGGACCCGGTATGGTTAAGTCGGCGTACTCATCAGGCAAGCCCGCTATTGGTGTTGGCGCGGGGAATGTGCCCGCGATTATTGACAGGTCAGCGGATATTCTGCTCGCTGTCAATTCGGTGATTCTGTCTAAGACGTTCGATAACGGCATGATATGTGCGTCTGAACAGTCAGTTATTGTTGACAAGGATATTTACGAACAAGTCAAGGCTGAATTTATCAAGCGCGGTTGTTACTTCCTTTCGGAGAGCGAAATCGCGAAGGTTCGCAAGACCATTATCATAAACGGCGCGTTAAACGCCAAAATTGTTGGTCAAACAGCGCACAAAATAGCTACTCTGGCTGGTGTGGATGTACCCGAGGATACGAAAATACTCATAGGTGAGGTCGAAAGTGTCGACATATCCGAGGAGTTCGCGCATGAGAAGCTGTCGCCCGTCCTTGCTATGTATCGCTATGATGACTTTGAAGATGCGCTTGATAAAGCCGCGCAACTCATAGAAGACGGCGGGTTAGGGCATACAGCGTCTATCTATTTGAACACCGCGACAGAGCATGAAAAACTCAACGCTTTCGCGGCTCGAATGAAAACCTGCCGTATCGTAGTCAACACACCGTCCTCACACGGCGGCATCGGCGATTTATACAACTTCAAACTCGCGCCGTCATTGACTTTGGGCTGTGGCTCGTGGGGCGGAAACTCGGTAGCAGAGAATGTGGGCGTAAAACACCTCCTTAACATCAAAACCGTCGCCGAGAGGAGAGAGAACATGCTGTGGTTCAGAACACCTGAAAAGGTTTATATAAAAACGGGTTGTTTGCCTGTCGCGCTCAGTGAATTGGGGCAGGTGTTAGGTAAGAAGCGGGTATTTATTGTCACAGACAAATTCCTGTTTGAGAACGGTTATGTCAAAGTTGTGACCGACAAGCTAGATTCGATGGGCATTGAGCACACGACCTTCTTTGACGTTGCGCCAGACCCGACACTGGCTTGCGCAAGAGAGGGCGCGGCGGCTATGGCTAATTTCAAGCCCGACTGCATTATCGCGCTCGGAGGCGGTTCGCCGATGGACGCGGCGAAAATCATGTGGGTAATGTATGAACACCCCGAAGTGGATTTCAAGAGCATGGCTGCGCGGTTCATGGACATTCGCAAGCGTATCTATAGTTTCCCGAAGATGGGTCAAAAGGCTTATTTCATAGCCATACCCACGTCCGCGGGTACAGGTAGTGAGGTTACGCCGTTTGCGGTTATCACAGACGAACAGACGGGTATAAAGTACCCACTCGCGGACTACGAGCTCATGCCGCATATGGCGATTGTTGATGCAGATTTAATGATGAACATGCCTAAGGGTTTGACGGCCGCTTCAGGTATTGACGCTGTGACACACGCAATGGAAGCCTATGCGTCAATGCTTGCGACAGACTTCACAGACAGTATGGCGCTCGGCAGTTTGAAAGCACTCTTTGAGTATCTCCCGCGTGCATACGAAAACGGCTCAAATGACCCAATCGCGCGTGAAAAGGTGGCTAACGCCGCGACAATGGCGGGTATGGCTTTCGCGAACGCTTTCTTGGGCGTGTGTCATTCAATGGCTCATAAACTCGGCTCGTTCTTCCACTTGCCGCATGGCGTTGCAAATGCGTTGATGATTAAAGAGGTCATTAAATTCAACGCCAGCGAATCACCGACAAAGATGGGCGCGTTCTCACAGTATGACCACCCACACACACTAGCGCGTTACGCAGAGATTGCGACACATCTGGGGCTTTTAGGCAATAACGATACAGAAAAACTCGAATCGCTTGTGAAATCGTTGGGCGATTTGATTGATAGGGTAGGTATCAAGTCTACTATTAAAGAGTATGGCATAGATGAAGCGAATTTCCTTGAGAAGTTGGACGATATGACAGAGCAAGCGTTTGACGACCAATGCACGGGCGCAAACCCGCGCTACCCACTGATGAGAGAAATCAAACAGATGTATTTGAACGCTTATTACGGCAACTAAGGAGGGCGCGGATATGAATTTAGATAGGGTTATCGCTGTCAGAACCAGTAAAACCGTTTATCGTGACGGTGGTCACGTAATTAAGGTGTTTGATACAGATTATCCGAAGTCTGATATATTGAACGAAGCGTTGAATCAAGCCCGTGTTGAAGAAGCGGGCTTGAAGATACCAAGGCTCATAGGGGTCACCCAGTTTGACGGCAAGTGGGGGATAATCAGCGAGTATATCCCCGGGAAAACACTGGCTCAACTGATGGAGGAAAACCCAGACCGTTTGGATGAGTATGTTGAACGGTTTGTGAACCTCCAACTATCCATGCACAGTGGACGAGCCCCGCTTCTGAACCGCTTGCGTGACAAGATGAACCGCAAGATTTCAGAAAGTCCGCTGGACGCGACAACGCGTTACGAATTGCATACAAGGCTTGAAGCCATGCCGAGAAACAGTAAAATTTGTCACGGCGACTTCAACCCCAGTAATATCATCTGCGGCGACGACGGTAACGACTACATCATAGACTGGTCACACGCCACACAGGGCAACGCCAGCGCAGACGCCGCCCGCACATATCTGTTGTTCTGGCTGAACGGTAACATCGACGCGGCCGAGAAGTACTTGAAACTTTTCTGTCAAAAGAGCGGCACAGCCATGCAATATGTCCAACAGTGGATACCGATTGTAGCGGCTTCACAATTAGTAAAGGGGCACAAGGAAGAACGGGAGTTTTTGTTGCATTGGATTAACGTCGCTGATTATGAATAAGGAGGCAGTCTTATGCTGAAAGTTGCTGTGTGTATTGGTAGCTCGTGTCACTTAAAGGGTTCTCGCCAAATTGTCGAGGAACTCCAATTCTTGGTAGCGCAGAACGCACTTAAAGACAAGGTAGAATTATCAGGCAAGTTTTGCATGGGAAACTGTACTAATGGCGTGTGTGTGCTTGTCAATGACGAGTTGTTCTCGCTCTCGCCCGACAAGACGAAGGACTTCTTTGCGGCGCAAATTCTTTCACGACTTTAACTAACGGTGGTTATCAGATGAACAGATATATCCAGCTCAAAAAGAGTAATTGCAAGAACTGTTACAAGTGTATACGCCATTGCCCCGTGAAATCGATTCGGTTTTCGGCGGGGCAGGCGCATATTGTTGAAAACGAGTGCATTCTTTGTGGTATGTGTTTTGTGAACTGCCCACAGAACGCGAAGCTTGTAAGAAATGATGTAGAAAGCGTCAAGGTGTTGCTAGCTAATGAACCTAAGGTCATAGTGAGCCTTGCGCCTTCGTTTGTGGCGAACTATAGCGGGGCGGGGCTTGAAGCTGTTCGCGTTGCGCTGAAAAAACTGGGGTTCTATGATGTTGAAGAAACGGCCGTTGGGGCTTCGATAGTCAAAACCGAGTATGAGCGGCTTATGGACGAGGGAGAAGACAGGGTACTTATATCGTCGTGCTGTCATTCCGTCAATCTTCTGATTCAAAAATACTTCCCAGAAGCCTTGCGCTATCTTGCGCCTGTGGTTTCGCCCATGCTTGCGCATTGTCATACTATCAAGAAGAATCACCCAGACGCAAAGACGGTATTCATCGGCCCTTGTATCTCCAAAAAGGCAGAGGCCGAGAGCTACGGCGGTATTGTAGACGGCGTTCTGACGTTTGAAGAACTCACGCAATGGTTGAATGCTGAGGGCATAACAATAGAGAAAACGCCAGACCCCTCCGAGCTGCATTCACGGGCGCGATTGTTCCCGATTTGTGGCGGGATTGTCAAGACTATGAACACGGACACTAAGCGGTTTTCATATCTGCCTGTTGACGGGCTCGAAAGCTGTATCAGTGTTTTGCAGGACGTAATAAATGGTACGGCGGGTTCGTGTTTCATAGAGATGTCTGCGTGTAAGGGTAGCTGTATCGGTGGCCCCGTTATGGATAAAAAGCCCGAACCCATGCGGAGTTACATGGCTGTCAGTCGTTACGCGGGCGAAGAAGACTTTGACATACCCCAGCCCGATGACGCTGAACTTAGGTTACGCCATTCATACATAGGTCTGAACCATACCATGCCAGGCAAGAGAGAACTGGACGCGATTTTAAGGCAGATGGGCAAAACGAAACCAGAGGACGAACTCAATTGCGGCACATGCGGTTATGACACATGCCGCGATAAAGCGCTGGCGGTCTTTCATGGTAAGGGCGATTTGTCAATGTGTTTGCCGTTTTTGAAAGAACGCGCCGAATCATTCTCTGACAATATTATCAAAAATTCGCCGAATGCAATAATTGCC
>CAZOVK010000007.1:0-53663 GCA_964583165.1 uncultured Defluviitaleaceae bacterium
TTGTTTGCCTTTTTATGATGATGACATACACCCAAGCTGTTTTTGCCGACACTATACCAACACCCGATGTCGCCGCCGAGGCCGCCATTTTGATGGACGCTACAACTAAGCGTGTGCTTTGGGAAAAGAACGCCTACAAGCCCATGCCGATGGCGAGTACGACAAAGATAATGACGGCAATTCTCACACTGGAGCGCGGCAATTTGGACGAAACCGTCAAAATCTCCGCACGTGCCGCACGCGCCCCCAAGGTCAAGATGAACCTCTCGTTAGGCGAGGAAATCCCGCTACGTGCGCTTCTCTATGCGCTCATGCTTCAAAGCTCTAATGACGCGGCTATTGCCATAGCCGAACACATAGGCGGAACGGTTGACAACTTCTGTGACATGATGACGGCTCGCGCCAAAGAAATCGGGGCGCTTGACACAGAATTCCGTACACCTAACGGGCTTGACGCTGATGAACACTATTCGACAGCATATGACCTCGCCATAATCGCCTCAGCCGCCATGCAAAACCAAGCTTTCATCAACATCATCAATACGCCTCAAATCGAGTTTCAATCCAACAAGCGCGGATACTTTATCGCCAACACTAACCGCTTCTTGCGTGAGTTTGACGGCGCAAATGGGGTTAAAACGGGCTTTACGGGGCGTGCTGGGCATTGCTTCGTCGGTGCCGCCAAGCGCGGTGACTTACAACTGATTTCCGTTGTTCTGGCAAGCGGTTGGGGTGACAAGGGGAAGATGCAAAAATGGGTAGACACCAAACGCGTCATGAAATACGGATTTGACGCTTACAAAACAGAAATTCTCATCAAACAGGGCGAAGAAGCTACCATAATGCCCGTTACCCGCTCGAAAACCCTAACCCTGCCCACGATTTTCGAAAGCGGCATGACTATGCCCATGCGCTCAGACGAAAAGGGCTGTGTGAAAATCAACTACAAAGTCCCCGAGAATCTGAAAGCCCCAATTGAAGCGGGTGAGGAAGTCGGTCTTGCCAATATCTTCATTGGCGAGCATTGCGTGGGCACAATCAAGATTCTAGCTGCCACGAATGCCGAACGGCATGACTTCAAGACTTGCCTAGAAACTGTGCTGGAGGCACTGTTAGGTATTGCCACCGAAAGTGATGTGAATATTGTTTTGCCGGAGTTTTAACAAATACCCATATGGGAGAAAGTTACTTGAACAAAGCCGCTTGTGTGGCAGGGCCGACAATGCCATCAGCCGTTAAGCCGCTTCTTCTCTGGAACTCCTTAACGGCGGCTTCTGTTTTATCTCCGAACACACCGTCGGGTGTTGTCTTATAGCCCTTAATATACAATGCCGCTTGAATCAGATAGGTGATATTGCCCCTAGCACCCTTTCTGACTGATTTAGTCGCGGCTCTCGTTGCATTGCCGAAAACGCCGTCAACGACAAGATTAGCACCATATTGTCTGTTGAGCTCTGATTGTAGCCCTTTAACCAAAGCCTGTTTGGTTTTCGCGCCCGCGATTCCGTCAACGGCAAGGTTGGTGTTGTATCTCTGATTCAAGGTTGATTGAATGCTTCTGATTACAGAATCACCCGCTGACGGTTTAGACATGGGGAACTCCTGCATTATCCCACCCGCAATCGCTCGAGCTACCTCGTTCACATTAAATTTGTCCATATCCTGCATACTGTTAATGAAAGCGGCTTCAACCAACACCGGCGGAGCTTCTGAAAGCCTAATAATCTTTAGGGCATCATTCCCCAAAGAATTCGTCATTGTCTTTACGCCCCTATCCTTGAAGCCCAACGCTACGATGCGGTCGTTAATCGCCCGCCCTAGAGCCTTGCCCTTCCCCGTATCCCTCACACTGTAATAGGTTTCAGTGCCGCTCTGGGGCATTCCGGGGTTGCTGTTTAAGTGTATTTCGACTAACGCATCTACATTGTTACGATTGGCTAAATCGGCATCTCTGGCTATATCACGATTTACGTCGGTTGTTCTGTTGTTTATTACGTCATAGCCGTTTTGTCTTAATATCCTTGTGACTTCATTTGACAGGGCGAGGTTTAAGTCCTTTTCACGCAAACCATTCCCTACTGCTCCATAATCACTGCCGCCATGACCCGCATAAACAGCGATTTTCGGCATAGTATGCTCCCCCCAATTTATGTTCTTATCTTAAATTATGAAGTTGGGCTTTGTGCTGTGAGCCGATAAGCCGTTGTGTTATAACTATTTATCAGTTGGGACGCATATAGGCGTTCCTTTTTATATAGATTGACAACTTACGCCGAGATGTTATAATTATAATGTAGAATTTCACTATCGGGGGGTTGGCTGTGACTGTTAAGTTTTTGAATGTCGATAACGCCAAGTGTACGGGTTGCAAGGCGTGTGAGGCGGCTTGTTCGCAGGCGTTCTTTAAGACGGACGATTCTAGGCGTTCGCGAATTGCGATTGTTGAAGACACGATTAAGGTTTGTAACCAATGCGGCGAGTGCATTAAGGCTTGTTCAGAGGGCGCGTTGTCGCGCAATGCGGCCGGTGTCGTCATGCTGGACAAGAAAAAATGCGTTGGGTGTTTGGTGTGTGTGGGTTATTGCCCCAGTATCACCATGCGCTATTATGACAATGACTTGACCCCATATAAGTGTACGGCTTGCGGGATTTGCGCGAAGGCTTGTCCTTCCGGCGCGATTGCGGTTGACACTAAGGAATTGGAGGGTTAATTATGGGTTGCTACATAGATGAAAAGAGGATAGAAGCCATACGCGGCGGCGCGGTTTTGGCTGAGCTTTCGTATGACCCCATTACGCTGACACGCGGTTATAACGATAAGATGCTCTATGTCAATGTCGGCGAAGGGCGCATCGAAATCAAGGACGTGCCCGCGCATGTGCGCGAGAATTTCGTCGGCGGCAAGGGTTATGGGCTTTGGTATCTTTGGAACGCGATTAACGACAAAACAGACTGGAAAGACCCCGAAAACGAGATAGTCATAGCGGGCGGCCCGCTCTGTGGCGCGACACAATACGCAGGTATGGGCAAGAGCATTGTCGTTTCGTTATCACCACTAGCTAATAACGTCATGGACAGCAATGTAGGCGGGCACTTCGGCCCCTACTTGAAGTTTTCGGGTTTTGACGGCATCGAGTTGGCGGGCAATGCCGAAAAGGACGTTATCGTTTTCATCGACGGCAATGAGCGCGTAATCCGCATCTTAGACGCCGATTATGATTTTACCGATTCTCATGTGTTCACAGAAGAATGTGCGCTTGCGTTCGCGAAAGACGAAGAGGATATGAAGAATATTTCTGTCGTTTCAACGGGTTCTGCGGCTAAACATTCCTATTTGGGCATGATAAATATCAGCTTCTATGACCGCGTTCGCAAGGAACACCGCTTGAAACAAGCTGGGCGCGGCGGGCTTGGCACGGTTTTCGCGCATAAGCGCATTAAGGCCGTTGTCGTCCGTTATGCGGGCACGAAAGGCAACGAGAATGACCCCGTCGATTTGGCGACAATACAACGTATTGGCGTCAAGTACCATAAGGAAATGCACGACCTTGACCCGATTCAGACACAGAAACGCGAAGTCGGCACGGCGAACATCGTTGAGATTATGAATGACTACGATTTGTTGCCCTGCCACAACTTCAAATATGGTCACGATTCAGAGGTCATAAAGATAGATTCAAAGAACATCAAGCGTATCGTCACACAGGAGCACCCCGACGGTTGTTGGTTTGGCTGTTCAATGGCTTGCGCTAAGGCGGCTGACGCGTATGTGCTTCGCACAGGTCCGTATAAGGGACACGCTGTTTTGATTGACGGCCCCGAGTATGAAACGGTTGCGGCCCTTGGCTCGAACCCCGGCATTTTCAACATGCACCATGTGTTTGAATGTAATTTCTATTGTGATACATATGGTATTGATACGATTTCGTATGGCACATTGCTTGCGTTCCTTATGGAGTGTTACGAGGCTGATGTACTCGATAAAGAAAAGACGGGCGGTCTTGAACTCACATTCGGTAACCGTGATGCGTCTATGGAATTACTGCACCAGATGTCACGTGGCGAAGGCTTCGGTCTTATCGCAGGCAAGGGCTTAGAATATTGCAAGAAATATTTCGTTGAACACTTCGGCGCTGACCCGAATTTCGTGCATGATATAGGCATGGTCGGCAAGGGCTTGGAAGTTTCACAATACATGCCGAAAGAATCAATCGCGCAACAGGCGGGTTACTTCATCACGAACAAAGGCCCACAACATGACGAGGCTTGGCTCATTTTCATGGATATGGTTAATAACCAGATACCAACATATGAAGACAAAGCCGAAGCATTACATTACTTCCCGATGTTCAGAACGTGGTTCGGGCTTCTTGGGCTTTGCAAGTTGCCGTGGAATGACGTTGAACCCGCTGACAACCGCTCAAAGCCTGACGCGGCGAAGGTTCCAGAACATGTCGAGAACTACCTCGCGATTTATGAAGCCGTCACGGGCAAACCGCTTGACTCCGCAGGCATGGTTTACATGTCTGAAAAGGTCTACAACTTCCAGCGTCTGTTTGTCGCTCGCCGTGGGCTTGCCACACGCGAAAAAGACACGCCGCCGTATCGCGCCGTTGGCCCTGTTACGCGTGATGAGTACCTCTCGCGCGTTGAGCGTTACGACACAGAATTGCGCGAAAAGGTCGGCATCGAGCCTAAAGGCATGACGACAGACGAGAAAATCGCGGCTATCCGTGAGTACAGAACGAAGCGTTACGACGATTTGTTGAGCGTCGTCTATAAACGCCGCGGCTGGACGAACGAAGGCATCCCGACTGTGGAGCATTTGAAGTATCTGGGTATGGACTATGATTTCTTGGTTGAATTTGTTGAGAGCATAACGAAGAAATAGGTGTTTTATGATAACGGTAAACAACCGCCCGATGGAATACCTGGAGGGCATGACAATTCAGACGATTCTTGATAAGCTCAAATACACCTACCCTGTATTGACGATTCGTATTAACGGCGTGTTGCTTGAAGAAAACGCGCGGAATACGGCGGTTTCTGACGGGGATAAGGTCGAGATTATTCACCCGGTTTTGGGGGGATAATATGCTAATCTTGAATTGCATGAAGAAAAGCACGTGGGAGAGCGTCAGAACTCAAGCGCATTTTGGGCATCCGAGTTTGGAGAGCGAAGGCTTTATACACTGTTCGACAGCTAATCTGTTCTGGCGTGTTGCGCCGAGGTTTCGAAATGAAACCGACGAACTTGTATTGCTCTGTATAGATACAGAAAAGCTCGAAAGCGAAGTGCGCTTTGAAGACGGCGATAATGTCGGGCGCTTCTACCCACATGTTTACGGACAGATAAACACAAACGCCGTTGTTAACGTTCTGCCGTATATCAAGGACGAAAACGGCGATTTTGTGAAAAACGAAGAACTTCGGGATTACCCGAACGAATAACGAAAGGGCGTTTTATGGACTTCTTTCGTACAACACAGGCTGACGCGGCGCGCGCGATGTTAAATGTCGCGCGTTTTCCGCGTATTAAGATAGAAACAGAGCTCATTCGGTTGTTCGCGGCAAATGGGCGTTATCTCGCAGAGGATGTTTTCGCGGCATTCGATTTGCCGCCGTTTGACAGGTCAACCGTAGACGGTTATGCCGTCAAAGCCGCCGACTGCTTCGGTTGTTCTGAGGCTGTGCCGTCTTTTTTGGATGTCATGGGCGAGATAGAAATGGGCAAGGCGGCCGATTATGAGATAAAAAGCGGTCAATGCGCGTATGTGCCGACAGGTGGAATGTTGCCAAAGGGCGCGGACGCGGTCGTGATGATTGAGCATGTTCAAAAGCTGGACGATTTAACGATTGCTGTTCAAAAGGCTGTTGCGCCGAGTGAAAATATCAGTTTTTCGGGCGACGATATGAAAGCCAGCGAGCTAATTCTATCGAAAGGCACGCGCATAAACTACCGCCATATCGGGATTTTGGCGGCGGCGGGTGTCGGTGATGTTTTGGTGTTCATGCCTTTTCGCGTACATTTGTTGTCAACAGGTGACGAGCTTGCGGACATACCGGGCGTTTTGCCACTCGGGAAGATTCGCGATACAAACTCATACACGCTGGGGGCACGTATCGACGCGCTCGGCGGCATTTGTGAGCACACCGCCATCATCAACGATGATTATGAAGCTTTACGCGCGTTTGTCGCAAGAGGTGTTGAGCGCGGGGCGATTGTGATTATGTCGGGCGGAAGCTCTGTCGGCAACAAAGACTACACGCTTCAAATCGCGAACTCGTTCGAGGGAGCGGGCGCGTTTGTACATGGTATCGCGATTAAACCCGGTAAGCCAACGATTCTGGCCGAATGCGGCGGCGTACCGCTCATCGGTCTGCCCGGGCACCCGCTATCGGCGATTCTGGTCTTTCGCGCCATCGTGGAACAATTTTTATTGGAGCTTTATGGCGCAAAGCCCGAAAATAAGCCGATTATGGCGAAGATGTCAGCGCATATGCACTCGTCGCCGGGCATGGAAACGTATAAGCTCGTCACGCTGAACTATGACGGCGAAATTCCAACGGCTGAACCCGTTCACGGCAAGTCGGCGCTTATCGGCATTTTGAGCAAGGCAGACGGCTACATCATTATCCCGCCCGACGCGGAGGGCGTGAACGCGGGTGATATTGTCGCCGTTCACCTATTGTAGAGGTAGATATGCAAAAGAGATATATAGAAAACCTTGACCCCGCGCAGGCGCTCGCTTTGTATGAAGTGGGCGTTAAGCCGCTTGAATCCGTTCGCGTGCCAGCCGCCGATTCTCTGGGTATGGTCACGAGTGACGCGGTTCTCGCTGTCATCAGCGCCCCCCATTATAACAGCGCGGCTATGGACGGTATAGCCGTAGTTGCCGAAACAACCTTCGGCGCAACAGAATCAAGCCCGAAAACGCTGGATTCAACGGCTTTTTTGCGCGTGAACACAGGTAACCCCGTCCATGCGCCCTATAACGCCGTCATTATGATTGAGGATGTTATTGAAGCCCCAAACGGCGTGACGATTATCGCAGCGGCTCACCCCTACCAGCACATGCGGCTTGTCGGCGAAGATATTGTGGCGGGCGAAATGATTGTGCCGTCTTTCCACACGATACGCGCTATGGATATCGGCGCGTTTGTGGCGGCGGGTGTTGAGTTTGTGAATGTTTTCCGCAAACCTGTTGTCGCGATTATACCGACGGGTGATGAAATTATCGAAAAAGTGGCAGACGTGGCGGACGGAAAAATTCTCGACTCCAACTCACGCGTGTTTGACGCTTTGGCGCGGGGTTACGGCTGTGACACCATCAGATATGCGCCTGTGGCTGACAGGCGAGAAACTATCACAGCGGCGATACAAGAGGCGCTTGGTAAAGCTGACATAATCCTTGTTAACGCGGGTACCAGCGCGGGAACGGAAGACCATACTGTCCACATTCTCGAAGAGCTCGGAACGGTTCACGTCCACGGTGTCGCGCTCAAACCCGGCAAGCCCACGATTCTAGCCGAAATCAACGGCAAACCTGTTGTCGGCATACCCGGTTACCCCGTTTCGGCTTATATCGTGTTTGAAACCTTTGTTAAGCCGATTATCGAACGCTTCACCAAACGTCACACGCCCGAACCGCAAGAAATCACGGCGAATCTCTCGGGGCGAGTTGTTTCGTCCCTCAAACACAAAGAAATCGTGCGCGTGAATCTCGGTTACATCGACAGCCGGTTTGTGGCCACTCCCCTAGCCCGTGGCGCGGGTGTGACCATGAGCCTTGTTCGGGCTGACGGGTTTTTAGAGATTCCGCGTAATGTCGAGGGGCATGACATCGGAGAAAGCGTAACGGTCAAGTTACTGAAACCGAAACAAGACATTATGCGCCGCCTAGTGTCAATCGGCAGTCACGACATGGTAATGGACATACTCGCGGACATTCTCCCGTTGTCTAGCGCACATTCGGGCAGTATGGGCGGCATCATGGCGTTGCGCAACCGACAAACCCATATCGCGCCGATTCACCTGTTAAATGAAGAAACAGGCGAATACAATATTTCATACGCTAAACGCTACTTTGCGGGCAAGAAAATGGCGCTCGTCAAGGGCTTGCGCCGTTTGCAGGGTATTATTGTAGAAAAGGGGAACCCACTGGCTATAAAGAGCCTGAATGACATATCCGAACGCGGTCTGACCTATGTCAATCGCCAACGCGGCGCGGGTACGCGCTTGCTTTTAGATTATCTTCTCAAACAAAACGGTATAAACCCCGAACGAATAATCGGCTACACACACGAAGAGAACACCCACACTGCCGTTGCCGCGAACATCAAGAGCCATAACGCCGATGCGGGTATGGGCGTTTATTCGGCGGCACAGGCAATGGGACTTGACTTCATTGAAGTCGGTTATGAGGACTACGATTTTCTCCTTTACGCCGAAACACTTGAAAACCCACAGTTCAAGCTATTCCTTGAAGCCCTCACAAGCGAAGCGTTCAAAAGACGCGTTGAAGCTTTAGGCGGCTACGGGTTTGAGCGTTGCGGTGAAATTGTAATGATATAACCGATAGTCATGACCGCTCCGATAACGGGGCGGTCTTTTTTTGCGCCCATGCTCATATAATTTCGTGGGGGTATCTGCAATGGGGTATAAACATTTTTGTCGGCTGCTTTTATTGTGGCTGATTATTGGTATGGCTTATTTCACGCTGGAGGGGCTTTGGCGTATATGCTCAAACGGCGGCTGGGCGAATATCGTCATGATGCCCATTGGCGGGCTTTGCGGCGTTTTTGTGGGCGCAATCAACCAAGTGCAACCATTTAAGCGCATGAAAATTGTCTGGCAGTCACTGCTCGGCACTGTCATTGTACTGATCGTTGAGCTTGTGACAGGTCTGATTGTAAATAAATGGCTGGGTATGAACGTCTGGGATTACTCAAACTTGCCGTTTAATATCGCGGGGCAGATTTGCCTTCTTTACAGCGTACTTTGGTTTTTGCTCATGCCTTTCGCGATATGGTTTGATGATACATTGCGCTATTTCTTGTGGCATGAGGGCTTGCCTTACGGGCTAATCAGTAGTTACCGTCGCCTTATTACATACCAATAAAGCTGGGGGGATTTTCTATGAACGCATACAAACGCATTTTCATAACGCTGAAACAGGACAGGGGCGATTATACGCAGTATGGGCGCAAGGCGCAAGGGCGCTGTGTGCTTGAAGCACAAGGCAACGGCGGTCGCGCCTCTGTCGTTGTTCAAGACTTAATGCCCGATAACCACTACAAACTCTATATCGCAAGCCCCGAAAGCTCGGGCACGCTCTGTGTATTGCTCGGTAGCGTTGATGTCGATAAAAAGGGGCGCGCGGATTCGCGCTTTACGTTTGACGCAGACTCTGTCGGTGGGTCACATAAACCGCTGTCTGAGTTTAGTGTCGCGTTTATTTGTGTACATCGCGCTAACGGTGACGTGGTAATGCCACTTTGTGGGGTTGACGGCAATGTGGGTATCTGGAAGAGCAATCTAATCTTCTTCGAGCCGAGCACTATTAAGCAAGAAGAGGAAAAGCCCGTGCCGCTTCCGCGTAAGAAAGAGCCTATCCCCGTTCAAGAGCCTGATGTTGAGCCTGAACCCGCGCCCAAGCAAGAGCCTGACCTCGAAGAACCACAACAAGAACTTGAGATATTACCCGAACCCTATTTAGAGCCGGGTTTGTTTCCCGAAACAATCGAAACCGAAGAAATACTAACACCAACGCCTGCGTTTATTGAGGAACCCATGCCGCCCAGATTTGTAGTGCCTGTGGACGGTTTGCCTGTGGTTGAACCTATCGCGGAGCCTTTTGTTGAGCCAATTGAGCGCGTGCCCATAGGCGAACCCATACTTGAACCCGTGGTTACACCTATAGTTGAACCCGTGCCCGAACCAGTGTTTGAGCCTATAGTTGAACCTGTGCCCAAACCTATAGTTCAACCTATAATTCAACCCATACTGTCACCGATAGCCTTTCCGATTTCAGAACCCTCGATGATAGATGAGCCACCGTTTCTCCATGAGCCTGACTTTCCCCCGTTTCTTACGCCGACTAAGCCGCAGAGCAAAGCGCCCCAAGCGCAGCGCGCGGTTGAGACTCCGCCTGAATCTATCCCCGGACAGACACATCAGGCATTTCTTGCAATGGCTTCGCTATATAATGAGGAGATGCAGGCGATTGAGGAGCTTGCGGCATCTGAAACGCCGAAGGTAGAGGGCGATTCGGTTTGGGATAACGAAATTGATACGCCTTATTATATGGAAGCAAAGAAAGATTTGGGCATAGCCGAATTGTTCGCCGAACGCCCGATTATCCACCCGTTCACGCGCCAAAAGAAGGACGTGAGTTGGGTCAAGATTAACCATACCGACCTACAGTATATACCGCTCAACGACGAATCGGTCAAAACCAGCGCTCTTGTAGAACAGGGCGCGGCCGACCACAAGCATTTGATACTTGGGCGGTATATGCAGGATAACCGCGAGCGTTACATCTTAGGCGTTCCCGACGTATATCGCGCACGCAAGGCGACATTCGCCCATTCGCTCGGTTTTATGCAGTTCAAGTGCTGTAACGGCCTAACCCCGCGTGAAGACGCATACGGCTACTGGCTGTATCTTAATTAGGTGATATTATGGAAGAATCCAAACCCACCGATAGTAACGATACGCTGAAAAATCTACAAAACATCATGCAGATGATGGAGCAGGCGAAGGCACTCTCTGCCATGTTTCAACAAACACAGGCGGTTCAAAGCCCACCACCCGTGTCGGAACCCGCACCTACACCTACTCCCGCCCAACCGCAACAAAGCGCCGCGATTCAAGCCACCGACATCCGCGCAGAGTTTGACGCGGCACTGGAAAGCCCCGGCATTCGCGCCATAAAGGCCGCCATACCACACCTCGAACCGCGCTATCGACGCAATATGGGGATGTTCGTCATCTTCATGGAGATGCAGAAACTCATGGAGGACTATGGCGGCAAGTTCGCGGGCGAACGCGGCTCGGCGTGGCGGCGCGATATGCTCGAATCCATCTTGCCGTTTTTGGATGAAGAAAGGCGACGCATGGCGCGCGTGTTGTTGCATTGCATGGAGATAGCTGAATTGATGAATATCTCAGAGGAAGAGGGTGACGATGATAGGATATAACGAAGCCATTACGCGATTGCAAGAACAGGGCGTTGCATCCGAACGCTTAAATGAGCTTGAAGATTTCCTTACAAGCATACGCGGCAAACCGCTGACCGAAAGCTTAACACTCATGTACGCGTTCAGCCAAAAGTCCGCGTTTACGCCCGAAGAAAGCCAAGTGGTAATTGAAACACTGCTGTCAGAATGTTCAGACGTAGAACGCGCGTTCTTTGAACAGGCAAGCGCGTTGTTCAAAAGGCAAACATAGGGCAAGGGCTGTGCTCTTGCCTCTTTTGATGTTTTAATCGGCCTATACAATGGGTATAATTATCAAAGAGAGCCAAAATATGGTAAAGGCTTTACCAACATTCTGCCGATTTAATAAGTAGAGAATACGAAAGGATTGATACAATGCTCGAACAACAGCCCTATAACTCCGCCGATAACGGCGCACCGCCGGCTTCGGTGAATGACCAACATCTGGCTTGCGTTTTACTGCTCGACACAAGTTCTTCTATGCGCAACAGAAATTCTATCGATAAGCTCAACCGCGCCATCGGCATGTTTAAGCAACAATGTATGGCCGACGACGCGCTCTGCCGCGGTCTGGATATCGCGATGATTTCGTTCAACAGTGAGGTTTCTGTTGTTCAGGAGTTCACACCCGTTACACAAATGGAAGTACCCTACTTTGACGCCGTGGGTCAAACGGCAATGGGCGGCGCGCTCTCTGTCGCAATGGATTTATTGGAGAATCGCAAGGCTCAATACAAGGAAATCGGTATCCCATACCACCGCCCGTGGATTTTCATGATAACAGACGGCGGCCCGAATGACGACTGGGGGCCTGTGTTCCAGAAGGCTAAAGAAATGCAGCAGATGAAGAAGCTCGAAATCTGGGCGGTAGGCGTGCCCGGTTATGACCGCGGCATTCTCACGAGTTTAACGCACCGCGTCATTGAATTAGACGATAACGTGAACCTCGCGGGGCTTTTTGAGTGGCTCTCGAACAGCTTGTCGAAGCGTTCAAGCTCAAACCCGGGCGACCGCGTTCAATATAATGAGTTGCCCGAAGGCAGCCGTGTAATACCGAGTTCATGGGGTGATTAAGCTGGAACAGCTTTTGAAATCATTTGGCTTTAGCTTAACCGGGCGCAGTCATATTGAGAAGGGTCAGCGACTTCAAGATGCGTTTCTCGTTTGTGTGTTGCCGAACGGCTTTCTGCTCGGCGCTGTCGCTGACGGCGTCGGCAGTGCCGCCGAATCTGATGTCGGCGCATATCTGGCCGTCAACAGCCTTGCAGACTATTTGCTTTTGAACATGCCTGATGAACCCAACGCGCTCCTTGAAGCCATCAAAAATGGCTACATATCGGCAATGGAGCGCATCGAGAATCACGCGCATGAAAATAGTATCGCGCTCAAGGAATATGACACGACACTCACGGCCGCCATTTTTGACGGCACGAATGTCTACTACGGTCACAGCGGCGACGGTGGTATTATCAGTATACGGACAGACGGTCATTATGAGCTGATAACACGGGCACAAAAAGGTGACGCATACAACGAGGTCTACCCTCTCGCGAGTGGCGAAAAGTATTGGACATTCGGGGTGACTTCTGATTGCGCGGGTTTATTACTCATGACGGACGGCGTTCTTGACGTGGCTTTACCGCCGCTTTTAAACAACCAACCCGAACCGCTCTATACACACTTCATTCATAAGTTTCTAAACCACAATGTCTTCGGCATGGAACAGCCCGAAATCGACGAACACCAACAAATTTGCGAAGACTACTTGTCAAGCCCCGCCTGTGCCGCCATTACAGACGATATAACCGTTGTCGCGCTCTGGAACAACGCGAACCCACCCGCTCAACAACCCGACGGCTATATCGCCGAGCCCGACTGGGATGGACTTAGAAAAGAGCGCTACTACAAACTTTACCCGCACCTTCGCCCCAAGCCCGCTACAGAAACTGACACCCAACTCCCTGTGTAACGGCTTTGCAACAGGTTTATAACACTTCTGTTCTTGAATGACATAAACCTATCTGGTATTATAGTCTCAGTTAATAAAGACGCTTGCAGCAACCCCAATTATGACCTGCTAAGTCAATTAAATTGGCGTCTTGTCCTCGGTCTATTAAGGCAATGCCCAATAGACCTTTTTTATTCACAGAAAGGGGCACGTTATGAACCTGTTCGAGAGCCTGAAACATACCTTAGAAAACGAAAAGAATGTCAGTATGACCGAAAACGGCGCGTTGGGTTATCAAACGACGGGTCACTATCTGCTGGATTTGAATTTCGCCACGTCCTCATTGCGCAACACCACAGAAGTTGAGATAGCGCAGATGTTTATAAGGGCGTTCTATGAGGATAGAACGCTTGCCATGAAGTGGTTGTACTTCGCGCGTGATATAAGGGGCGGTATGGGCGAAAGGCGCTTGTTCCGTGTTGTTTTCAAGCATATGGCATTAAATAACCCCAACTTACCACTCGATAAACTCCTGAAACTTATACCCGAATACGGCCGATATGACGACTTGTTATGCCTGCTTGATACGCCCTTGGCCGATGACGTCATTAAGCTTTTCTCCGAACAGTTACATAAGGACTTGGAAGCGCAGAAAAACGGAGAATCCGTTTCTTTACTCGCCAAATGGTTGCCCAGTGTGAACACATCCAGCCGAAAAACAAGGGCAATGGCAAGGAAAATCGCCGAAAAGCTTGGCATGAGCGAGAGAACATATAGAAAAACACTCGCGTCATTACGCAAGTACATAGATGTCGTTGAATGTAAGATGTCGGCTGATAATTTCGGGGAGATACGTTACGAATCAGTGCCGAGTAAAGCAAATCTGAACTATAGAGATGCCTTCTTGCGCCACGACGAAGAAAGGCGTCTTGCGTATCTCGAAAAGCTCGTAAAGGGCGAAATGGTGATACACTCTGGCACGCTCTACCCCCACGAGATTGTTCATCAATACATGTCAGCGCATAATGGAATTAGATTTATGTGTATGAATTATGACGAAACCCTAGAACAACTCTGGAAGTCCCTACCCGGCACGCCCGACATACTGGGCAGCAGTATTGTTGTCGCTGACGGTTCAGCCAGTATGTCCTCCACTATCGGGAGTGGAACATGTAGGGCTATTGATGTAGCGAACGCCCTAGCCATATACTTCGCAGAGAAGTGCAATGGTGATTTCTATAACCGCTACATCACATTCAGCCAACGCCCACAGCTCGTTGACCTTAACGCCGGAAAGAACCTGTTTGAGAGGCTTCAAATAGCGCTTTCTCACAATGAAGTAGCCAACACCGATATTTACCGCGTTTTTGAGCTGTTGCTCACAACCGCCATGAATACCAGAATGAAACAAGAGGATATGCCCCAAAACATCATTATCATAAGTGATATGGAATTTGATGAAGCCACCGAAGGCGCGACAGACCGCCTGTTTGAAATAATAAAGAAAAAGTATGCCAAACATGGCTATACCCTGCCCCGCCTTGTGTTCTGGAATGTATGTAGCCGAACAGGAACAATCCCCGTGAGGGAAAACGAACTCGGTGTCGCACTCGTGAGTGGCTTCTCAACGCGCATTGTCGATATGGTTATGTCGAATGAGCTAGACCCATATGTTGCGCTCGTTAAGACGCTGAACACAGATAGATATTTTCCTATCGAAGAAATAATGATAGGGCAGTAACATAAAAGCAAAAAAAGGGCTGCGCTTAACGGCACAGCCCTTTTTATTGCTTCTTTCCAGCTTATCTGCCCGCCGGGATATTGCCGCTAATACCAGCTTGAAACTCAGGTTTCTGTGGCGGCGCGAAGATATCCATCGGGAAGTCAAGGCTACGGAAGAATTCGCACGGATGAATCGGCTCGATGTCCTCACATTCCGGGGGAATGCAGAAGCCGCGAGATTCAACGCGCAACTGAACAATACGGAAAAGCTTGATAATCGTGAACAGCCCAAGCGTCACTTCAACGAACCCAGACGACGGTGCGGCCGAAAGCAGCCCGTCTTCACGGCAATGCCCGTGCTTAATCCGCGCTTCAAGCGCAATTGCCTTCGCTTCAACGAGCACGAACGGGTCAGCGTCAAGTGTATCGGTCTCTGTGCGGCGGCCACCGCCGAACAAATCTGTCGCGAGCACGATGTCAGAACCCAGAGAACCAAAAAGCGTGACCTGCTTGTTATAGATATTATTGGCGCGGATAGTCTCAATCACACATCCGTCCGCTTCACGGAATGTAAGTCTATATTCAAATACGTATTTTAAGTCAATATCCCAATATCCGTTCTTAAATTGATTCGGTTGTTTATCAATAATAAGGACCTTCTTGACGCGCAATCTGTCAATCGTGACAGTAGCTGCGCGGTCGGGCGGGTCGATAATGTCGCCTTCGTGAATATGATTGCCGCAGATGACCTTGTTCTCAGCCGCACGCGCCGGGCCTAGCTGTGCCGGTGTTAAGCACTCCTGGCGGCGGCATTGGTCATAGACCTTCAGCGCGATAATGCATTCCTCGCGCAGTCTTGAGAGTGGCGACTCGTCGCAGCCACAATCGTCATCGTGGGCGTTGCGGGTATTAAGCTCAAATGCCCCCATACATATCCCCCTCAAATAGATTTAATATCACTTGTGCGTCATTCTCCTATTACACTATATGCTAATGGGCTTGGGGTGTGAGAACAAAGTTGTCGCTATCTTGCCATTAAATATAGCTAGGGCTTTTCTTTTATTGGGTAAGAATAGGTGCCCATATTTACTGAATGCTCCTGTGCCTTCTGCAAATATTCATCATCAATCTGAATGTGGCAGATGGCGTATTCTATCAATTTTTCTATTCGATTTTGATAGGTGTCGCCAAACTCTGTTATATTCTTGAGTATTAGCGGTTTAGAAGGGTTAAAACTCAGATTCTTTTTGCTTACCTCAAAAAAATATACCTCCTCGACTATCTCACCACTCGTTAAGACTGTAATTACGGGTATCCCCGATTCATACTCATAAAAATCCGAAAAGTATATATCGGCCCCCAAATATTTCTCGGCTGACTTATAGCCATCATAAAGGGCTACATCATAGATGACCCAGTACATATGCTCGGTTAAGGCTTCTAAAATTTCTGTTTTTAGTTCAAACGTGCCATAGTTTGGCTTTCGCTTAGGCTCAATTGCAATCGTGCTTTTGTCAATCCTCTTATACCAGCCCAGCTTTGGCCAACCGTTAAACCCCGGTATAGAATAATCCGAAAAACCCCTACAAACCACTGTTTCACCGCGCAGTTCAAACCACGCCAGCCCATAACTCAAATCGGTATTAGCACAAACCTGCCCTTCATCGGAAAGCCTTATTTCGACTTCAACCTCTTGCCCATCAACAACTTTTGTACCGATTTGGTAATCATCAGGCTCCATAACTCTCTGGTAGTTCAACTCCTCCAGCAAGGCTTCATGAATCTTTTCAATCGTATAGCCTTCAGGAAGCGCGGAGGCAGAGGCGTTACATGCAGTTAAGAGCATGAGTGTTAAAAGAGTGCAAATTATTCTTATTCTCATAAGTCCCCCTTAATCATTGTTGTCACAATAAAACAAGCGGCGTAGTCTAAACCCGCCGCCTTGTTTTATTGCGCCATTCTATAGGCTACCATGAGCGCGTCTTGGTGGTCACGCGCGAAACTTTTGTTGCCGTTGTGTGTTGTACTGCCTAGGAAGTGTATGCAGACTTGACCGTTCATGCCGTTCGAGTTATTCACGCCGCCGCCGTGGGGCATACCGTTGATTGAGGCCGCCATTGTCACGCCGTTTATTGTCACCCAGACGGGGCGCGGGGTCCAATCCCACGTGCCGCCGTATGTGCGTTTGAGAATGGCCGTGTCTTCTGTGGTGACGGGTTCAACGTCTGCGTGATTGCCGTTTGAGAAGCTCTTCACGTAGTACGTTAGCCCCGTATAACAATCATAAACCTTAGCCGCCACACCTATTGTGAAAATACCGCTCGCTTCGCTCCACGGTGTGAGCGAAACTAGGTTTGTTTCTTTGTCTGAAAGAAATTCTGTTTTTATATAGCCGATTTCGCCGCTTACGTAACAGCGGCTCCATTCGCCGTCTTCGACGATGATAGAAACCTTTGTGTTACGCGTGAGTTTCGCCAGAATATCAGCGTCTGTTGTCGCCGCTTTTCTGAAGTTCACCGCGTCATTGGTGAATTTTATGGGCGCGTCGCCCGCTAATGCCAGTTCCGTTGCAACTCTTATGTATTTATTCATTTCTACAAGAAATTCTGTTTTGATGTAACCCTCTTGACCGCCAACCATACATAAGCTCCAGTCATCAGTGTACATCTTTTCGGCTACAATTGTGCCCGCCGAGAGTGTTTTTATTATCTCCGCTTCCGTGCTTGGCGCGTTTCTCAGATTCACCTTTTCGCTTGTAACAAACCGCGGCAGATAATCCATATGACCGTCGTCGAGAGCGCCCGCCGCAAAAACGGGTGAGGTTATCGTCAGTGTTATAGTAAGTGTGATTATAATCCCGAGTAAGCATCTTAGGTATTTCATAATTCACATCCCTTGTAACTAAAGTTTAATAAATCGTAACATATTCTTAAAACATTGTCAACCCCATATACCATTTTTTGTAAGCAAAATTCGCGCAAATTTGGGGCGTAGAGCCAAATTTTTGCATAATACAAGCCCATTTGCGAAAGATAATGGAAAAGCAGTTGAAAGGGGCGCGGTTTAGTGCTACCAAAGGTTAATGAATATAAGACATATGAAATAAGGCTAGAAAGTATAGGTGGTTTGGGCGCGAATCTGTGCGGAAAGCTTCTGGGCGAGATAGGCGCGATTGCTTTGGGGCTGAATGCCGTCAGTTTCGCTAGTTATGGGTCAGAGAAGAAGGGTTCGCCCGTTAAGAGTTATATCCGATTTGCTGACGCGAATACAGAGATACTTATCAATTCGCCCGTCACGAATCCGCATTTGTTAGGGCTGTTCCATGAAGCCATGTTGACGCGCGAACCTGTGACGGCCGGGGTTGACGAAAACACCGATATAGTAATCAATACGGACAAGAAGGCTGAAGAAATTCGCGGGTTGTTGAAGCTTCACGGCGGGCGGCTGTTCTGCATTGACGCGCTCAAAATCGCTATGGAACATAAAACGCGCGTGAACATGGTCATGCTCGGCGCAATGGCTAAAGCGTCGGGCTTTATCCCACTTGAAGCGTGCCTTGACTTCGTGACACAAACACTCGGCAAGAAATACCCCGCCGTGTTAGAGGGAAACTTGGCGGGGATACGCGAGGGTTATAAAGTGGCTGACGGTGTGATGTTTAAGAATGATGAGAAGTACCCATATGTTGAATACAAAGAAACACAGCGCGATTGGGGATATGACAACGCGCCTATAGGCGGTATAAACCCCATGTTTGGAAGCACGGTCACAAACGACCTCTCCGCGTCGCGTGAAGGTTATGTGCCTGTATTTATTAAAGAAAAATGTATCAATTGCGGTCTGTGTGACACGACTTGCCCCGACATGGTCTACCAGTTTGTCAAGGGTGAATATAAGGGTAAGCCCGCAATGGTTAACCTCGGCCCCGACTATCACCACTGCAAGGGCTGTATGCGCTGTGTCGTTGTCTGCCCCGTTGCCGCGATTGTTTCAGGCTATGAGCGTGAAACGGATATAGCTAAGATTCACGTAAGAAATCAAGCGTTAATTGTGAAAAAACTCGCGTTTGAGATGTCTGGTCCAAGCGGTTGGATTGAATCGGAAAGTCACACGAACGAATTAGTATAAACTAGGGAGGTAAACATGGCTAAAGAACAAACCACGAAATACGAATCAGGCAACGAAATGGCCGCCTACGCCGCAAAACAGATTAACTACCACATCATGGGCTACTTCCCGATAACGCCGTCCACACAGATTGCCGAGGAACTCGACTTACTCCGCGCCGAGGGGCTTCATGACTGCCTGCTGATTCCCGCTGACGGCGAACACGGCGCGGCGGGGATTTGTTACGGCGCGTCAACAGGCGGCGGGCGTGTGTTCAATGCAACAAGCGCAAACGGACTTTTGTACGCGCTTGAGCAATTGCCCGTGCAATCGGGTACGCGTATGCCTATGGTTTTGAATGTCGCTTGCAGAACTGTTTCGGGGCCTCTGTCTATTAAAGGCGACCACTCCGATATTATGTACACACTCAACGCGGGCTGGGTCATCTTGTTCGCCAAAGACGTTCAGGCTGTCTATGACCTTAACATTTGCGCATTGAAGATTGCCGAGAAGCTAATGTTACCCGTAATTGTCGCGTTTGACGGCTTCTTCACAAGCCACCAGAAGCGCAAGTGCTCTGTTTTCGCGCATGATGAGGACGTTCAAGCGTTCTTGGGCGAATATAAGCCCGAATACAACGCGCTGAATGTCGAAAACCCTGTCACTATCGGGTCATATATGAACGAGCCTGACCTCATGAACAACAAATTTCAACTTCACCTAGCGATTGAACAGGCGCGTGAAGTTATCCCGCAGGTTTATAAAGAATACGAAGAAATCAGCGGGCGCAAGTATGATGTCGTCATGGGTTATCAGATGGAAGATGCGGAAGTCGCCCTACTCGTCTTGGGTTCGGCGTTTGACACGGCAAAGGCGGCGGCTGACAAACTCCGCGCCGAAGGCAAGCGCGTTGGCGTGTTCACGACAACAGTTCTGCGCCCGTGGAGCGGCAAAGAGCTGTGCGAAATCGCAAAAAGCGCGAAAGTGGTGGTTGTCGGTGACCGCCAAGATTCATACGGCGCGGGTGGCGGCAATTTGAGTATCGAATTTAAGTCGGCGTTGCAAGAACAGGGCAACACGACAAAGGTTCTCTCGCGCGTGTATGGTCTGTCGGGGCGTGATTTCTATGTTGAAGACGCGGCGTTTATGATGAACGAAGGCGTAGCGGCGCTAAAAGGCGACAACATCGAACGCTTCGGCTACTTCGGCATATATAAGGGCGGTCAACACCTCGGCATGGAGCAGTATTTCGAGCCCGTTAACGCCAAAAATGCCCCCGCAATCGCGACAGCGCATTATGATGAAGTGAATCACAAGATGGAAGTCAAGAATGCCCTTGTCAAGGACGTTACGGGTATGCCCTACCGCCTTGCGCCCGGGCATGGCGCGTGCCCCGGTTGTGGGATACCAGTCAACGTAAATCTTCTGCTAAAGGGTATTTCGGGTAATGTCGTCCTGCTCTTTCAAACGGGTTGTGGCATGGTTATTTCGACGGGTTACCCCAAAACGGCGTTTAAGGTTCCGTATATACACAATCTCTTTCAAAACGGCGCGGCTACATTGTCTGGCTTGGTTGAGATGTTACATCAAAAACAGAAGCGGGGCGAGATTGATTCGTCGGCTGACTATACATTCATAATGGTTTCGGGCGACGGTGGCATGGACATAGGTATGGGGCCTGCCCTCGGAACGGCGTTACGCAACCACAAGATGATAGTCTTTGAATATGACAACGGCGGCTACATGAACACGGGTTATCAACTTTCATATTCAACGCCAATGGGCGCGAAGTCCTCGACATCACACGTGGGCAAGGCGCAAAAAGGTAAGAACAACTACCACAAGGACATGCCCCAAATCATGGCGGGAACCCATATACCCTATATCGCGACTGTTGCAGAATCTAACCCCGCCGACTTCATCAAAAAAGCGGCAAAGGCGCAGAAATACGCTAATGAATATGGTTTTGTCTACATGAAGGCACTTTCCGCGTGCCCGCTGAACTGGGCAGACAACCCACGCGACGAGCGCGGTGTCATAGAAGCTGGCGTAAACTGCTGTTATCACCCGCTGTATGAGATAGAGCACGGCATAACCACGGTCAATTATAATCCCTCTACAGTGGGCAAGAAAATAAGCGTGGCTGACTGGTTCGAGAAAATGGGGCGCACGAAACACATGGCAAAATCAGATTTCGCGCATATGGTCGGTGAGATTCAAGCCGAGGTTGACAGACGCTGGAACCGCCTATTAGCCATGCACGAAAGCGACGTTTTGTAATTACAGAATCGTCCTGAAAACGTCCGCCAATTCGTTCAGACAATTATCCATAACAAAGCGGATAACAAACCCCAGAGAAGCCGCATAACTCACGACAGTAATAAGAAAATTCAACAGCGGCTTGTCATTCTTAGGGAAAATCGCGTCAAACATCATGCCCGAAAGCGCGATAAAGCAAATCGTTATAAGCAAATTCAAAAACTCACGCATGTTATCACCTCTATGGCGGCAATATAAAGCCGTCCTGTGTTATTGCTGCCATCCCCTTTTAATGGGGAGGCAGCTAAAGGCTCGTTTTTAGATGATGTTGTTTCTGTACAAGTCTATGCGCGAAAAAGTTTTTTAGAAATGTCTTGCAAAGTTTCATGTTAGTGGTAAAATATGATGGGGATGGTGGAAGTTTTGGGGCGATTTTGCCGAAAATTAGTGTATTTGGCGGGAATTATAACAGCCATGGCCGCCTTCAATGAGTGGGTTTATCGCGTGGCTCAATCGAGGCGTTCGCGTATATCACGTAACACGTTCGACTGGAAATACGGAAAAATCTCTTACTATACCCAAGGCGAAGGCAAGCCGTTACTGCTCATACACGGCATAGGCGCGGGCGCGTCAAGCGCGGAGTTTAACGCGCTTATCGACAGCCTATCAGACGATTATAAGGTCTACGCCATCGACCTAATCGGCTTTGGGCATTCAGAGAAGCCACATCTAAGCTATACGGCGTATCTCTATGTCACACTCATTAACGACTTCATACGTAATGTCATAGGCGAGAAAACCTATGTCATCGCGAGCAATACCAGCGCAATGTTTACAATCCGCGCGAATGCCCTGAATCCGCAACAGTTTGACAAAATGTTGTTAATCGCGCCCACGGGCATCGGCAGTGCCGTGCGTCACCCCAACCACAAATCGCGCTGTATCATGGCAATGTTCGGCTTGCCTATATTGGGCATGTTTATGTATAATATTATCACGTCACGCGCCTACACACGCCGATTCCTGCGCGAACATGCGTTTGTTGAGCCGCGCTATGTGACAAGCAAGATGATTGAAGGTTATTATGACTCCGCTAAGAGTGGCGGTTGTGACGCAAGATGGCCGCTTGCGGCGTTTATGGCTGACTATCTGAGCGGCGACGTTGAGCATATGCTCGCAGGCTTAGGTGACAAGGCGCGGCTGATTTGGGGGGCTGACAACCGATTGAACCCCGTCACAAACGCTCATAAAGCGCAACATCTAAACCCCAATCTAACCCTATCGGTTTATGACAACACGCGGTTATTGCCGCATGTTGAAAGCGCGGATATATTCTTACGCGAATGCAAGGAGTATTTTATTTGAAAACCAGCGATTTCTACTTTGACTTACCAAAGGAACTCATTGCACAGACGCCGCTTGCGGAACGCTCCGCATCGCGGCTTCTGTGTATGGATAGACGCAGTGGCTCAATAGAGCACAAACAATTTTTTGAGATTGTTGATATACTGAATAATGGGGATTGCCTTGTCATAAACGAAACGAAGGTACGCCCCGCAAGGCTAATCGGCGCGTTCGCCGACACACGCGGAGCGGCTGAACTGCTTCTGTTGAAGCGAATAGACGAAAAAAGCTTTGAATGCCTAGTCAAGCCCGGGAAGAAATTCCGTATCGGGCGCGTTATTGTCTTCGGGGATAGGCTTTCGGCGACCGTTACGGGCATGGCAGACGAGGGCAACCGTATAATTACGTTCACCTACGAGGGCATCTTTGAGGAAATCTTAGACGAACTTGGTGAAATGCCGCTACCGCCATACATACACGAAAAATTGGCCGATAAAAACCGCTACCAGACGGTTTATGCCAAAAACACGGGTTCGGCCGCCGCGCCCACAGCTGGGCTTCACTTCACACCCGAAGTCTTGAAGAAGCTCGAAGAAAAGGGCGTGAGAATTGCCCGCCTAACCCTCCATGTGGGCTTAGGCACGTTTCGCCCCGTCAAGGTCACCGACATATCCGAACATAAAATGCACAGTGAGCACTATGAAATCGATACAACCTGCGCCGATATTATCAATAATACGAAAGATGCGGGCGGGCGCGTGATTGCCGTTGGCACAACATGTTGCCGCACGCTCGAAAGTTGCGCTGATGAAAGCGGGCGAATCACCCCACAGGCGGGAGATACTGACATTTTTATCACCCCAGGTTACAGATTCCGCGCGATAGACGGGCTTATAACCAACTTTCACCTCCCCGAATCGACACTGATTATGCTTGTTTCTGCTTTCGCTTCGCGCTCTACGGTGCTCAATGCGTATGCGAACGCCGTCGAATTGGGATATAGATTTTTTAGTTTTGGCGATGCAATGATAATTCTGTAAGTATTTGTATTTTTATGTCGAAGAGTTTTAATGTAAAATATTGACATTCCGCAATTATCGCGTTATCATTATAATGGCGGCAACAATAATTAGCTTTCCCTTGTTCGTTGCCACCGTTCCCCCTCTCTGAGGGGTGACAACGAACAAAGCAATTTTTCGTTGCCGGGGTACTGAGGAATTCAAATTAGGTGGTAGGATGAAAAAAACACTAAAAAAGCGGCGGGCAAAACGCTTTCCGCTCGGAATAGTCATAGGTGTCGCTTCAGTGGCGCTCGTAATGGTTCTGGTTCTGTCCTCCCCGATATTTGACGTAAAAAAGGTGGAGGTCACGGGTAATCAAACCATTGACAAAAACTATATACTGACCACTTCGGGGTTAACAATGCGTAAGAATATCTTTACCGTAAGCCCATCAGCCATAGAAAAGGATTTGAAGGAAAACCAATACATAAAAGCCGTAAGCACTAAGATAACTTACCCCGACAAGGTGCACATCAACGTAACAGAACGCCATGTGCGCGGGTATGTCGAATACTCAAACGCCTATCTGAGCTTTGATGAAGAGGGCGTCGTCATCAGTTCAACCACAGCTATAACAGACAAGCTCCCCATTGTCATAGGGCTTGACATTCTGGGCTTTACGATTGGTCAACCGCTGGAGTTAAAGAACCCCGCAGACTTCGAGTCTGTAGCAACACTTAATAACTTGTTTGAAAAGTATGGAATAACTGACATCGCAAAACTCGACATACAAAAGCCCAACGACATACATATCTATATCAGAGGGCTGGATATTTCCGTCGGCAGTATTGAGGATATGGACGATAAAATCTTTCGTCTGTCATATATCCTAGAGCATATACCAGCCGAGGACAGGGGTTATGTGGATATTACGAATATTGATAAATATCCCGTGTATCAATTTATGAGATAGCGTAGGAGGGATTGATTTGATTAGCTTTGACACAACAAAGCAAACAGGCGCGAGAATCAAGGTTATCGGCGTCGGTGGCGGCGGCTCAAACGCTGTTGACCGAATGATTGAAGACAAAATCGACACCATAACATTTATAACCGTAAACACGGATGGGCAAGCGTTGGCGAACTCAAAAGCGCCAACGCGCCTTCAAATAGGCGACAAAACCACGCGCGGGTTAGGCGCGGGCGGCGTGCCTGAAATCGGATGTAAATCAGCCGAAGAGAGTGCGGAAGAAATCCGCGCGGCACTAGCCGACTGTGATATGCTTTTTGTCACGGCGGGTATGGGAGGCGGCACGGGCACGGGCGCGGCTCCTGTTATCGCGGGTTTAGCCAAGGCAATGGGCATTCTCACTGTCGGTGTCGTCACAAAACCGTTCGCGTTCGAGGGCAGACGCCGCATGAAAAACGCCGAATCGGGCATACAGGAGCTCAGAAAGAATGTTGACACATTGGTTGTCATCCCGAACGAGAAACTGTTTGAGATAATCTCTTCTAATACTACGGTTATGGAGAGTTTCAAAAAGGCCGATGAAGTGCTCGTCCAGGGCGTTCTAGCCATTGCCGACCTTATAAGCAAGCCCGGCACGGTCAATCTTGACTTTGCGGATGTGCGTTCCGTCATGCTCGACAAGGGTCTTGCCCACATGGGTGTCGGTCGCGCAAGCGGCAAAAACAAAACCAAAGAAGCCACAGAAATGGCCATCAACTCCCCGTTACTCGAAACGAGTATCGCGGGTGCGCGTAGCGTTTTGTTGAGTGTCGCCGGTGACTCTAAGTTGACGATGTTTGATGTGAACAATGTCGGCATGATTATACGCGAACAGGTTGACGAAGACGCTAATATCATATTCGGTTCGACAATCAACGACGAACTCGCGGACGAGGTCATTGTTACGGTCATTGCAACAGAGTTGACAAGCGAAGTGGCCGCACGCCCCGTAGCTCCCCCGGCTCTCGCTCAACCAGAATTAGTCAAGCCCGAACCCGTAACAGGCGCTGTCACTCCCCCGCCAACTGTCGAAGAGCCCGGGCTTGTTATCCAAATTCCGGAGTTTTTGCAACCGCGGAAGAAAAGATAACCGATTAGGGGCGCAGAATGCGCGACTACTATTACATAATAAAAACGCTTCCGTAATCACATGTCGGAAGCGTTTTTGCCATTAGCGATAACAATAAAAACTCTGTATCATATCCAAGTCAAACCCTGTATACGCCCAACCAAATCGCGTCCAGCGATAGCCCGAAATAGAGCGACGACCGACAAATGTGGGGTAGAACCAGAAATTTTGACCGTTTTCAAGCCATATATACACATAGGTATACATACACTGCCGTATCGCGCCCGGGTCAATCGCCCTTAAACCTGGGCTTTGTGTGGGTGTCATACGCGGCGGCGCGCCCTTAGGTGCGGGCGGGCGGAACTCGGGGTTAGGCTCCGGCTGGGGATAAGGAATGGGGGTTGGCGGGAACGGCGGGCGCGGTTCAGGGCCGGGGTACGGCGGGCGTGGGCCCGGGAACGGCGGGCGCGGTTCAGGTTCCGGGAATGGCGGACGTGGCCCGGGGAATGGCGGACGCGGTTCAGGTTCCGGGAACGGTGGGCGTGGACCGGGGAACGGCGGACGCGGTTCAGGTTCCGGGAACGGCGGGCGTGGACCCGGGAACGGCGGACGCGGTTCAGGGAATGGATTCGGTAATCCCAAACCCGGTCTCATACGCTCGCTCTCAACCGTATCGTCGGCTTGAACCTTAGGAACAACTTCTGTTGATACATCGGATTTGGCGGCGACTTCCGTGTAATACTCACCCATGAAAGCCTCTAAATCCCAATCATCCGTAAATTCATCATCATATAAACTGTAGTGTTGTAGATGGTAATCCATAGCTAACCCCCTACAGGCATTGTTAATGTATCATATGCGCGTACAGGCGTGGGGGTTTAATTCACAGGCGGTTTTTTGTTGCGAAAGCGGTAACTTATGATATAATAGACGCGAGAGGTGTTTATATGGATAAGAATTTGCGCATGGAAGAGCTTGTGCGGTTGCTGAACGCCGCCCGCGCCGCCTATTATACAGACAGCGCGGAAATCATGAGCAATTACGAATATGACAAACTGGAAGCCGAGCTTTTGGAACTCGAGCGCGAAACAGGCGTTGTGTTGCCTAATTCGCCGACACAGGCTGTCGGCGCGGAAGTCGTCGAGAGTTTGGAGAAAATCGCGCATGAAAAACGCATGTTGTCGCTCGATAAGACGAAAACCGTTGAGCGGCTTATAGAGTTTCTGGGCGAATCAGAAGGGCTTCTGTCTTGGAAGCTGGACGGTCTGACTATCGTTTTGACTTACGAAAACGGCATACTCAAAACCGCTGTCACCCGCGGTAACGGCGAAATCGGCGAGATTATCACGCATAATGCGCGTGAGTTTAAGAATATCCCCAAAAAGATAACCCACGTTGGCACACTGGTAATTCGCGGTGAGGCCGTTATCCCCTACTCTGAATTTAATCGCATCAACGAAGCCAACCCCGACACAGACACACGATACAAGAACCCGCGTAATCTTTGCGCGGGGACTGTGCGCCAGCTTTCAAACGCGGCAGTGCGCGAACGAAATGTGAAATTTTTCGCGTTCGGGCTTGTTCGCGCGGAAGGCATGGATTTTGGCGATTCTAAAGAAAAGCAGTTGAAATGGCTGAAAGAACTGGGCTTTGAATGTGTAGATTATATTCGCGTTGACAAAAACACCGTTGCCGAAGCCGTTGAAGACTTTCGCGTTCGTGTTTCTTCCAATGATTTGGGGTCTGACGGGCTTGTTCTGACGCTCGACAGTTTGAGCCAGTCCGCGAGTCTTGGCGAAACGTCGAAATTCCCGCGTGATTCAATCGCGTTTAAGTGGCAAGACGAACAGGCCGAAACGCGACTGCTTGACGTCATCTGGAACACGTCAAGAACAGGTCTAATCAACCCGATAGCCGAATTTGAACCCGTCGAACTCGAAGGCACGACAGTGAGCCGCGCCAGCCTTCACAATGTGAGCATTGTCGAGGGGCTTCAGCTCGGTATCGGCGATACCATCACGGTTTATAAGGCGAACATGATTATACCGCAGATTTCTGACAACCTTACGCGTAGCGACAGCGTGAAACCGCCCGAAGAATGCCCCGTCTGTCACGGCAAAACCACTCTCGTAGACGAGGCGGGCGTGAAAACGCTCTATTGCAAAAACGCGGCTTGCGCAGCACAGATTCTGGGCGCGATAACCCATTTTGTCGGGCGTGATGCCATGAATATTGAGGGTCTGTCTAAGGAGAGCATCAAGAAGTTACTCGAAGCGGGCTTGATTCGTGATGTGGCCGATTTGTATAGTTTGAGTACACACCGTCAAGCTATTGTGGATATGCCCGGATTTAACACGATTTCGGCCGATAAGTTACTTGGGGCGATAGAAAAGTCACGTGAGGTAACTTTGCCTGCGTTGCTTTACGCGCTCGGCATACCGAATATCGGGCTAGAGAGCGCAAAACTCGTCTGTCGCAACTTCGATGACGACATAGAGCGCATTCAAAGCGCAGAGATTGAGGATTTCTCGGCAATCAACGGCTTCGGTCAGGTCATGGCGGAATCGCTCTTCAATTTCTTGCATGACGAAACGAACGCGGTCTTACTGAACCGCTTGAAGGCGGTTTTACAGATACAGAAGCTAGCTAAACCGACAAACTTGCCGTTCGCAGGCAAAAAGTTCGTCATCACGGGCAAGGTCACTCAATTTGAGAACCGTAACGCTCTCAAATCCTATATAGAAAATCTCGGCGGCACAGTCGCGGGCAGCGTGAGCAAAAACACTGACTTTCTCATCAACAACGACGCAACCAGTAGCTCATCAAAGAACAAAGAGGCTCAAGCCTTGAGCGTTCCGATTATTACCGAAGCTGACCTTTTGGACATGGTCAACTTGTCAGAAGAATAAAAATGCCGCGAAAGGGCGTATACAAATGAAGAAATTCAACCCGAAACGATTCATCTTCCCTATTTCTGTAGCGGCTGTTTATGTTTTGGTTGACAGTGTATTGAAAATGGGCTGGCTCTGGGCGATTGGCGCGGTTTTGCTCTATCTCGCAATCATGGTGATTGCCTATAGGAGTGATGTTCTCGCGTTTTTGGCGGGTATTAGCTATAATCAGGGTAAAGAAACCGAAGCGCGTCGGCTCTTCGACATTGCCGTGGGCTGGGGCACGAAGAACCCGAAAACGCTTGTTAATTACGCGATTCTGCTTGTCAAGGAGAATGACGGGCATAATGCTTTGAAGTTCTTGGCGCTCGCCGAGAAACAAAAGATGGACGTTATGATTGAAAAAAACCTCATGTTCACATACGGCAACGTCTATTGGGCAATCGGCGATATACCGAAAGCCATTGAATCACTCGAGAACATGCGTAAGAAGTTTGATTACGTCAACTCATACGTCCTCGCGACTTTGGGTTATCTGTATTTAACACAAAATCAACTCGACCTAGCTGAAGAAATCTCCGAATTGGCGCGCGCAGAGGACGCCAAACTCAATATCGCTCTTGACAACCTCGGTCAAATCTATTACGCACGCGGTGACATGGCGAAGGCAAAGGAATTTTTCTTGCAAGCGGTTGAAGTGTCAACCAACATGGCTGACCCCAACTACTTCCTCGGGCTGATTTATGAAAATGAGGGCGACAGATTCAACGCCAAAAAGCATTTTGAGCGCGCCGCCAAGGGTAATATTACGCCGTTTAACACAACCACAGAGGAACAAGTCGCGGCGAAAGTGGCAGAATATAGCAAAACAGTAGAAGAAATCGAAGAAACGGACGAAGAGAGCGAAGATTTAGCTTGATAGGTGGTGTTTATGGAACCTACTCTGAATGAGGTCATTGACAATGCGAAACGCCTTGTCTTTTTCGGCGGCGCGGGTGTGTCAACCGAAAGCGGCATCCCCGACTTTAGAAGCGCCGACGGGATTTACAGTCAAGAATATCGCCTGCCACCCGAAGTCATTCTGTCGCGCCGCTTTTTCAATCGCAACACCAAAGCATTCTATGAATTCTACCGCGACAAGCTCATCTATGAGAACGCGAAGCCAAACGCCGCCCATATTGCGCTCGCAAAGCTCGAACAAGCGGGGAAACTTTTCGCCGTCATAACGCAAAACATAGACGGGCTTCATCAAGCGGCGGGTAGTGTTAATGTCATTGAGCTACATGGTTCCATGCACAGAAACTATTGCAAGCGCTGTAATCGCTTTTATGGGCTTGACCACATTACCTCTACAACAGGTATACCCCTATGCGAATGCGGTGGCGTAATCAAACCCGATGTCGTGCTTTATGACGACAATCTGAACCAAGAAGCCATAACTCAAGCCGTTGATGCGATAGCCGAAGCCGACGTGCTTATAATCGCTGGAACGTCGCTGTCGGTCTATCCCGCCGCCCAGTTTATTGACTTCTATAAGGGCGACAAACTGATTATCATTAACAGAACGCCCACACATGCTGACGACCGCGCACGATTCCTATTGCGTGAAAACGTAGGGTCAGTTTTGGAACCGTGGGCGCGTTTATAGAGGCGTGTTCCTCTGTTATGAACAAAAAGCTGTCAGTATACAAAACCTACTGACAGCTTTTTGATTCATTCGGGACAAATTCTGCGATATCTGATAGGTCACACTCCAAAACCTCACAAAGCCTATCTAATGTATGCGTCGTAATGTTCTCATTTTTCTTTAGGCGTTGTATCAACTTGCCGTCAAAGCCGTGGTATTCGCGAAGTCTGTATGTCGAAAATCCCTTTTTCTCCATTGTTTCCCAAAGTTTCGTAAAAACTATCATATTTGCTCTCCACACTCTTGATTTTATCTATTATGGAGTATATAATCACCATATATAAGTTGTACATACACTACAGTAGTGTATATACCACATAATGATTGGAGGCAAAACATGCAATGTGAAAACTCTTTCTGCACCTATTGGCAAGACAACGCCTGTACGCTTGACAAAATAACCTTAAATTTTCAAGGTTCCTGCCAAGAATGTATCTACGTTACTCTCTCTGAAAAAACTTTAAGGCAAGCACGCAAGAGAACCCTAGAATCCCTATCTGACTAGACCAGGTTCAATACAGCCAACCCAATCAGAATTGCGCCGCTCACCCAGCTCATATTAAACGTCAGCTTTCGCGCAAGTTTATGCCCTGTATATGCGCCTAAAAATATAGCCAACGCGCCGATTACGAGAGAACTGACGAGCACGAGCGGCGCGTTTGCGTCACCTATTGCCGCGCCGAAGCCCACGGCTATGCCGTCTAATGACAGCGCGACAGCCAAAGAAACCGCCTCTTTTGCCGATATGGATTTCGAGTGGTCAACGTCGGCGGCTTCGGGGTCGGCATAAAGGCTCAAAACAAACTTGATGTTAAACATCGAGAAATGTATCTTGCCGTTTATGCCGCTGTATTTTCGGATTATCGATTTGGTAATGCTGTCAAGGAGTTTTACTAACCCCAGTAGAAACAGGATAATGAAACATATGACCATAGTCAGTTGCGCGGGTATATACTCTCGTATTACAGAGCCCACGAACAGCGCAATACCTAACATACCCCCACACACGGCATCGATAATAAGCGCCGATGTTAGGGGTATGCGGATATTGTCACTGCCGTAAGCGAAACTCGCGACAAACGCGTCAAGCGACAGCGCGGATGCTAAAATTGCTGACTCGATTATAAGTATGAAAGTGTTCAAAATGTAACCTACCTTTATGTGTCATTCGCTCTATTCTATTCGGCGCATAAAGGCATGGTTACAGGTGCTTATTCGGTGACGACGTTGCGGCGTTTGATGTTAACGGGGGAGGTCAATTCTTCGGGCGTGAACAGTTCGAATAGGTATTCAGCGCCTATCTTAAATTTGTATTTCATCTCTTCCAAATAAATCGGTATCATCTCGTAGAAGTTGATGATTTTGCCGCTTTCAAGTGTTGCTGTGGCTCGCTCGTTGCCATTCGGGTGTTTGAGAATCATGCAAACAAACTTACAATTCTCTGAAACGGGTTCAAGGTCTTCGCTACACTGAATGGTGTGACCCCAACCCAGCCATGTTCTGTTGTCAAAAGGCAGATGCGCAAGCATTTTGAGTGTGCGAATGGGCCAGTACCAGTTTTCGTCTTCTTCTCCCACTTGCCAATCGGCGGGCAATCTGACAAAGATTTCGGCGTATTCGAGGTTCTGACCGTCTAAATCGTGGGGTGTGTGCATTTTGTATGCGCTCAAACCCATTGTAACAAGCGTGTAATACGGCTTGTCCTCTGTCGGCGGAATTACTGCTATGTCAACGTGGATGTCTTGTGATTCGATTTCATGAAAGACCTTCTCAAACGCGCCGAAGCGGGCGGCAATTACGCTTTCCATTTCTGCCAGTTGTTGTTCGTTGTAGATTATTAGGTTTGTGATACTCTTGAATGCGTCATCGTCAATTCTTGTTTTGAAGTCGTCAAATTCTCCCTTTCCCAGCTTCATAAATTCCCCCTTATTTATTTATATAGCGCAATTCCGGTTTTAATCGACACTTTTCCTTGCCACAACACGTTGAAGCATCTGTGATTGTGTCTTCGTCAATTGTCGTTAAAACATGGAATTGCTATAGGCAAGCGGGCGGACATTGCCCGCCCCTATTCTCACCTTTCGGGCATTGATTTTCTGTAATAGTCACGCAGTTTCTTGGCGACAAGCCCATGAACACAATCGTCTGTGTCATTGGGGTTTCCCGCGCGAACGCCTGTCAACAATTCGATGCCGTCATCGATATTGTCTATCGCGTAAATATGAAACTTGCCCGCTGCCACTGCGTCAATGACTGATTGTTTGAGTGACAGCTCTTTAATATTCGTGCGCGGGATAATCACGCCTTGATTGCCCGTCAGCCCGCGCTTTTCACAGAGGTCAAAGAAACCCTCAATCTTGTATGTCACGCCTCCGATGGGCTGAATCTCGCCACGCTGGTTCATTGAACCCGTAACGGCGAATTCTTGGTTTATCGGTAACCCCGACAAACTCGACAGTATCGCATATGCTTCGGTTGATGAAGCTGAGTCGCCGTCAATCCCGCTATAGTTCTGCTCAAAACAAACGCGGCACGATAATGACAGCGGAAATTCCTGCGCGTATGTCTGCCCCAGATAACCCGCCAAAATCCCCATGCCCTTGTCATGAATTTCGCCCGACAGCTTGGCTTCTTTCTCAATATTGACAATGCCTGACTTGCCGATATAGGTTGTCGCCGTTATGCGTGAGGGCTTCGCGAAGATATAATCGCCCGAATCAAGCACAGCAAGACCGTTAATCTGCCCGACAACCTTACCTTCTGTGGCTATCATTATCGAGTTTTCCTCTATCAGCTCCGACAGTTTTTCTTCATACATTGACCGGCGATAGTCACGCTCTAAAAGAGCCGTTTCTATATGCGCGGCTGTGATAAGTGTGGCTTTTTCTGTTTTTGCCCATGCGGCCGCTTCTGTCAAAATGTCCGTAATTACGCCAAAGGAAGTTGACAGTTTCTTCTGGTCGTCAGCCATACGCGACATATGCTCGAGTAATCGCGCGATTGCGTCAGCCGAAAAAGCGGGTGTGTTACGCTTTTGCGAGAAGTGTTTGACAAAACCCGCGACAGCCTTTTCCGCTTGTTTGTCTAGTTTCATCTCATAATCAAACACAGCGTTAATCTTGAACAGCTTCAAAAACTCATCATCAAACGCCGCAAGCAGTTCATAGTAATAGGAAGAACCTACCATGATTATCTTCACATCAAGCGGTGACGGTTGTGGCTTGATGCCCGCGACTGTCACGCCTGTCAGGTGTTCGCGAAACGGCTCCATGCTAATCATACCCGTTTTGATGAAACGCTTGATGGTTTCCCAGACGTGGGGGTTGCTCAAAACATCCTGCGCTTGGAGTATTAGGAAGCCGCCGTTTGCCTTATGAAGTGTGCCCGGCTTGATTTTCATATAATCAGTCGTGAAATTGCCATACTCAGAATCATACTCAACCTCGCCCACAAGATTCGTGTAGGTCGGGTTATACTCAACGATTACGGGCGCGCCATTCAGCCCGCTGTTATCGGTGAGGACGTTCACGCGATACTTTGACAATGCGTCTTCATCGCCGCGCTTTTGCAACCACGGCATGAGGTTTTGCAGACTCTCTTCTTCATTCGTTTCATCATTTATAATGCTTTCGAGGTTTTCGAGAATGTCCTCTTTCATGAGGTTCAAATAGTCGAGTACGTCACAAAACGCCGAATAACGGTTATAAAGCCCCGTCATCAGCCGCCCGACAACGAGTAGGCTCGTGCGGAACTCCAACTGCGCCACGTCGGCGCGTGTCGCCTTCTCTTGCTCCTTTATACGGCTCATTATAACGGCGGCCTTCTCGTGAACCTTGTCTGAGTTCTTAGAAATAGCTTCCTTGTCCTCGTCAGGAAGGGCGTCAAACTGCTCCTCCGTCAACATCTCGTCGTCTACAATAGGCATAAAGTACATGCCGTTCGCGCTCATCTTCACGCCGAAAGACTGCTGTTTCGCTTCTTCCGTTATCTTCTTGATTAACTCGTCACAATTGCGCTTGTATAGCTTGACTATCTCCAACTTGTTCTGCTCAAACTCCTTGCCGCCTAAAGCTTTCGGCAGTTCTTGCGATAGTTCCGCCAGAAAGTCTTCCATGTCTGCGCGAAACTCTTTTGCGCGACCGGGTGGCAGGCGCAACAAGCGCGGATACTTAGGTTCAGCGAAGTTATAGACATAACAATAATCCTCTGGCACGGTCATTGTATCAGCCATTTTCTTCGCAAAAACACGCGCAAAAGTGGTGCGCCCCGTGCCGGGATGCCCCGAAATATAGATGTTATAACCCGAAGCGCGGAGTTTAAGCCCAAACTCCAATGCGCGTTCGGCGCGCTTCTGACCGATAAGCCCGATATTCTCTTCAATCTCGTCGGTATCATTAAACCCAAGCGAGGCCGTATCACAATACCGCTTGAGTTGGGCGGGCAACAACGTAGTTATCATATATTCACCAATCCAATTCCAACATGAAAACGCTAAGCAATTCTACAAAGTAACGCAACTTCACCTATCAGCTCAAAGCGTTTCGCTACTTGCACTCTCAACTGAGCTGACTTAACGGCTCAGTTGCGTCAAAATATTGTATTGCTTTAAGCTTCAAGGTCGAGT
Organism: uncultured Defluviitaleaceae bacterium; assembly: GCA_964583165.1. GTDB lineage: Bacteria > Bacillota > Clostridia > Lachnospirales > WRAX01 > CAZOVK01. The sequence goes on from CAZOVK010000007.1 coordinate 34,882, forward strand.
AACATAATAATCGCGTCTTCCTTCGTGTCGGAGTAATAGTTCTTTCGTAAACCTATCATCTTGAAGCCCATCTTGCGGTAAAGGCCTTGCGCGCGCTCATTGTGAACGCGGACTTCTAGTGTCAGGTTAATCATTTCATGCTGTAGTCCGTAATCAATGAGCGTCTGGACAAGCCTTTGTCCAATGCCCTCGCCGCGAAACTCGGGCAGGACGGCAACATTCGTTATATGCCCCTCGTTGATGATATGCCAAAGCCCCGCGAAACCCGCGAGCTTTCCGCTCTCTATATCACGCGCAACAAAGTAGACAGCCAGCTTGTTCTCCATAATCTCTTTATATAGCGAGTCTTCACTCCAAGGGTCGGCGAAACATTCGAGTTCTATCGCGTAGACTTCCTTGATGTGTTGCCGCTCCATTGGTATAATCTCAATCATTCTGTTGCTGCATCCTTTCGGCTTGTGATAGGCGTAGATATGTGGGTTTGATAAGTTCGGGCGCAACGACTTGACCGCGCTTGACGGCCTCTATGCCCAGCGCGCCGATTGACGCGGCGCGTTGAAGCATTTGATGTGGCGGGGCTATAGAGAAGCCGTGTTCACTCAACAAGTCTTCGTGAACCTTAACCCCATCGCCCAAAAATGTCGCTCCCCCGTCTGCTCCGTCTAGGCTCTCCACAATCTCGATTAACTCGTCAATACCTACCGCCATGTGTTCCGTAAAAGATTCAAGCTGATATTTCCACGTTGAATAAACCGCCGTATAAACTTGATTGCGCCGTGCATCCATAATCGGCACAACTAAACCGTTTGCATTTATCATATTGTATGCTAACCCATCTAAAGACGAAACAGCAACCATGCCCAAACCCGCTCCGGCGGCTAGGCCTTTAGCTGTGGATATACCGATTCTAAGCCCTGTGAATGAGCCGGGGCCAACTGATACGGCGATTGCGTCCATGTCACCAACGCTTAATTTCGTTGTGTCAAACATTGTTTTCACAAGCGGCATGAGGGTTTCTGTATGCGTATAACCCGCGCAAAGGCTCGTTTCTGCTATGACGTGAGTGTCGGCGACTATTGCGCATGACGCGACTAGCCCCGTCGTATCTATTGCGAGTATCTTCATTATATATCAATCCTTCGCGTATTCTCGTCTGTGTCGTCCTTGTGAATGCGGATGTTTATCACGCTGTTCGGCAGAATCTCTTGTATATTCTCCGCCCACTCTATGAGCATTACCGCACCGCTGTTCAGATAGTCATAAAAACCTGTTTCGTCCATCTCAGAAACGTCAATTATCCTGTAAACATCAAAGTGATAGAGCGGGAGCCGCCCGTCATATTCACGAACAAGCGCAAATGTCGGGCTTTGAACGCGCCCTTTAACACCCAAACCCGCCGCAAAACCCTGCGAAAACACCGTCTTGCCCGCGCCTAAATCACCGCTTAGGCAATATATCTCGTCGGGCTTCGCGTTTTCTCCCAACCTAAAACCTATTTGAAACGTATCATCAGCCGAATGGCTAGTATATGTCATAGCTTGTCCTTACTTTTGCATTTTTGCTGATTCTAGCACATTTTCAGCGATATGGCAAGAAATTTTAAAGTTATAATAGTTAAAATCGTTGCTATTTTCCGCTTGCCAAGGCTGATTTGTTCATTTATAATGAGAGGAAAACCACTTGGTCGTTTTTGTATTACCATTTTTGGAGGGAAATATGGCAAAAATTATTGAAAGCGTGCCGAATTTCAGTGAAGGGCGCGATACGGCTATTATCGAAGTGATTGTTGACGTTGTGAGGCATACGCCCGGCGCAACTCTTCTGAACTACTCGTCAGACACTAACCACAACCGCACAGTCGTAACCTATGTCGGTTCGCCCGAAGCCGTTGAGTCTGCGAGTGTTGAACTGGCGAAAAAGGCTGTTGAGCTCATTGACATGACCAAACACACGGGCGAACACCCGCGCATGGGCGCAGTAGACGTTATGCCGTTTATCCCGATTAAGGATACGGACATGGCGGAGTGCGTTGAGTTATCGAAGCGCGTTGGCGCGGCGATTTATGAAGCTTGTGGTCTGCCTGTTTTCTTGTATGAACAATCAGCGTCTGCCCCGATTCGCGAGAACTTAGCCACTATCCGCAAGGGTCAGTTTGAGGGCATGGCGAAGAAGATGCAAAAGCCCGAATGGTCACCCGATTTTGGGGAACCTACCCCCCACCCCACTGGCGGCGTTGTAGCCGTCGGCGCGAGAATGCCGCTTGTCGCGTTTAACATCAACCTCAGTACATCAGACATAAAAATAGCGGACTCCATAGCAAAAACGATAAGGCGCTCGGGCGGCGGGCTTGAATGTGTGAAAGCCATTGGCATCATGCTTGAAAGCCGCAATATCGCCCAAGTCTCTATCAATATGACGGATTTCAACAAAACCCCGCTTTATCGCGTGGTTGAGTTTGTGCGCTTTGAGGCGGCGCGTTACGGAGTGAATATTGTGGGCACAGAGCTGATTGGGCTTGCGCCTATGTTTGCGCTCATTGATTCTGCCGAATATTACCTACAGATTGAAGATTTCAACCGCGACCAGATTCTGGAGGGGCGCTTACTATGAGCAGTAAGTTATTGGTAAAAAATATCGGTCTGCTGGTCACGGGTCTTGGCAATGCCGCGCTTTCTGGCGCGGCACAAGACGAGATGTTGGCTATTCGTAACGCCTATATCACAGCGACTGACGGCGTGATTGACTATGTCGGAACCGATATGCCTGATGAAACCGCGTTTGACACGGTCATTGACGCTGACGGAAAGCTTGTAACGCCCGGTTTGGTTGACGCTCACTCCCACCTCGTCTTTGGCGGCTGGCGGCAACATGAGGTTCCGCTCAAGCTATCGGGCGCGGGTTATCTTGAAATTCTCGCTGTTGGCGGCGGGATTCTGGATACCGTGCGCCAAACACGCGCCACATCAGAGGACGAATTGTTCGAAAAAGCGAAGGCTTTGGCGCTCGAAAGCCGTTCGTTCGGCGTTACTTCAATGGAAGTCAAGAGCGGTTACGGCTTAAATATCGTGGACGAACTCAAACAGCTTAATGTTGTTAAGCGTTTGAATGAAACGGGTATTATGGACTTCACCGCCACGTTTTTAGGCGCTCACGCCGTACCAAAGGAGTTTTCGGGGCGACCTGACGATTACGTAACATACATTATAAATGAAGTTTTACCTGAGATTAAGAATCAAAATATCGCTGAATTTGTTGACATCTTCTGTGAATCGGGCGTGTTTTCGGCCAAACAGTCTGAAAGGCTCCTTAAAGCCGCCAAAGATATGGGTTATGGCGTGAAGATTCACGCTGACGAGATTGAATCTATCGGTGGCAGTGAACTGGCGGGTCAACTCGCCGCTATCAGCGCAGAACATCTACTTGCGATAAAAGATTCGGGTATTGAGAGTTTGAAACAGGGCGGCTCTATAGCTTGCTTATTGCCCGGTACGTCTTTCTATTTGAACAAGAACTTTGCCCCCGCCGGAAAACTCATTGAAGCAGGCGTGCCCGTGGCTCTCGGCTCTGACTTCAACCCCGGCTCATGCCCATCACTGAACATGCAGTTTATAATGAACCTCGGTTATGTCAAGCTTCGCATGACACCGCCACAGATTCTTAACGCCGTCACTCTAAACGCCGCCGCCGCCATGAATCGCGCCGACAAAATCGGCAGTCTTGAAGTCGGCAAACAGGCCGACATAGTTATTTGGGACGCGCCCGACTTTCTGACGCTCATTTACCGCTTCGGCTCGAACCTCGTCAACACCGTGATTAAGAATTCCAAACCCGTCTATACGAAAGAGGATTATCTTGGACAGAACAGGTATTAAACCCGTAAATATGGGCTATGGTAACATTATCATGGCGAATAAGATTAACGCGATTGTATCCCCAGAATCAAGCCCGATTAAGCGGCTTATCGCCGAATGTAAGGACTCGGGCAGGCTTGTTGACGCAACATACGGCAGGCGCACGCGCTCGGTTATCCTTTTAGACAATGGCTCGGCTGTACTCTCCAGCCTATTGCCCGAAACGATAGCCGCGCGCATTGATAAGGATTTGGCACGCATTACCGAAAGCGACGATTCAGGGGTGGACAATGAGTAAAGGCATGTTACTCATCTTGTCGGGGCCTTCGGGTTCGGGCAAGGGCACAGTTGTGAACCGCATACGCGATGACGAGAATTTGAGCGTATCTATATCCGTAACAACAAGAACCCCACGCGTGAACGAAATCGACGGCGTTAATTATTTCTTCCGCACGAAAGATGAGTTTTACGACATGTTAAGAAATGACGCGCTTCTTGAACACGCGCTATTTTTGGGTAATCACTACGGCACGCCGCGCGAATATGTCGAAGAACAGATTGATAACGGCAAGACCGTAATTTTAGAAATCGAAGTAAACGGCGCGTTGCAGGTCAAGGAGAAATTCCCCGAAGCTGTGTTGGTGTTTTTGTTGCCACCTACGTTTACGGAGCTTAAAAACCGCCTCATAAACCGCGCCACTGAATCGCGCGAAACGATTGAAGAACGCCTGAAGCGTGCGCGTGAAGAGGTCAAACTCGCCGATAAATATGATTACCTTGTCATAAATGATAACATTGAGCGTGCGGCTGACGATATACGCCTTATAGTCAGCTCAGAAACGCTCAAAACCAAACGCAGTCAAGAAAAAATAACCGAATTTAACGAGAACTAACCCGAAAGGATGGTTACATGCTTCATCCCTCATATTCTGAACTAATGGAGATACTCAACGACGCAAATGAGATGGATTCAAAGATTACGAGCCGTTACGCCGTCGTTATCGCCGTAGCGAAGCGCGCGCGTCAGCTAATAAACGGTTCACAACCGCTGGCTAGGGGCACGACTGACAAGGCGGTTTCCGTTGCCGTTGCCGAAATGGGCGGCGGGTTCGTAAACGCCTATCCTCAGCATGACCGCGACGACGACGCGCCCGGTACGCTCACGCCCACATTGCCTAAGGACGGCTTTTCTTACGAGAAGTACACGCATTTCATCAGCGCGACAACGCCCGAACTGCTTGACGAAGAGTACGGCTCATACGACGACGAAGATTATGGCGACGAGAATGTATTACCCGATGACGTTAGCGATGAATTCGATGACGACATGGATGACGATTTGCGCGTTCTTGATGATGACGACAGTTTAGACCTGAATCTTGATTTTGACGACGTTTATGATTTGCCCGATGAACTCGGCTATCAGGATGACGAGCAGTAAGGAGCTTTACGCCCAAGTCACTGTTGACATAACGGCGAAAGCCGTTGACCGCACATTCACGTACCGCGTACCACCCGAGATTCTCGCGGGTGTTGGCTTTCGCGTAATTGTGCCGTTTGGCGCGGGGAATAAGACGCGTGAGGGTGTGATTGTCAGCTTGTCGAGCGAAACGGATGTGCCGCCCGATAAGATAAAGGATATTTTATCCTCACTCGACAACTCGCCCGCGCTCAGTGAGCGGACGCTTGCACTCGCTCACTGGATGAGAGAAAAGTATTACTGTACGCTCGCCGAAGTAATTGGCTGTATCCTACCCGCGGGGATTGATATGCGGAATCAGGAAACAGCCATGCTGAAGCAGGCGCGTTTTGTGTATATTAACGAAGAAACGAACAATATTATAATTGATGGAATCATTAAGGCAGGCGGCGCACAAGGCAGAGTGCTTGCATTGTTGCGTGAATTGGGAAAGTTGACTATATCAGAGGTCAAGACGAAACTGGACTGTTCACTGTCGCCTATTTCGACCCTTGAAAAAAAGGGTATTGTCACTGTCACGATTGAAACTATTGACCGAGATACGGCAAAAAAGTCACATATTGGGCTGAACGCGCCAACTCATGTGTTAAATGTTGAACAGAGTGAAGCGTTAAAACGTTGTATGGAAATTATCGCGCTCCCAAAGGGTGACGCGCGAAAGAAACCCATACTGATTCATGGCGTAACAGGTAGCGGCAAAACCGAAGTCTACATGCGCGTTATCGAAAGTGTTGTAAGAACAGGGCAAGACGCGATTGTGCTTGTCCCCGAAATCGCGTTGACACCGCAAGCAGTTTCGCTGTTCATCAGCCGTTTCGGCTCGTCTGTTGCCGTCACACACTCACGCCTTTCAGCCGCCGAACGCCTTGAAGAATGGCGCAAGGCCAAGGATGGCAAGGCGCGGATTATGATTGGCCCGCGTTCGGCGTTATTCACACCGTTTGAGAATCTGGGCGTGATTATCATAGACGAAGAGCACGAGCATACATATCAATCAGACCAGAACCCCAAGTATGATGCGCGGGCTGTTGCCGAAAAGATTTGTGAGATAACGGGTGCGGCGTTGATTTTGGGAAGCGCCACGCCTTCGATTGAAACATATTTCAAGGCAGAACGCGCGGAGTATGAGATAGTCAAACTCAAATACCGAGTAAACAACACTCCGCCCGAGGTTGCGGTTGTTGATATGAGGCTTGAATTGGCTAGCGGCAATCGTTCGATTTTTTGTAACGCGCTGACAGATGGCTTGCGCGAAACGCTGGCGCGGGGCGAACAGGCGATTTTGTTTTTGAACCGCCGCGGTTATGCAACATTCGTATCGTGCAGGACATGTGGTGGCGTAATGACTTGTGACGCTTGCAGCGTAAACCTCACATACCACATGTATAACAACAGCCTAGTTTGCCACTATTGCGGGCATTGTGAAACCGTGCCCCAAGTCTGCCCGATATGCGGTTCTAAGCACATCAAGTTTTTCGGCACGGGCACACAGAAGATAGAGGACGAAATCCGCGTGCGCTTCCCGCAGGCTAGGGTTCTTCGCATGGACATGGATACAACCAGCAAGAAAAACGGTCATGCGCGGATAATCAAGCAATTCGCGAATAAACAAGCGGATATACTGATTGGAACGCAGATGATTGCCAAGGGTCATGACTTCCCGTCTGTGACACTTGTTGGTATTATCGCTGCCGATTTATCGCTTAATACCGGTGATTTTCGCGCGGCGGAGAGGTCGTTTCAGCTTATAACTCAAGTTTCGGGGCGAGCGGGGCGGGCTGACGCGCCGGGGCGTGTCATTGTTCAAACCTATGACCCCGAGCACTACGCCATAGTATTCGCTTCACAAAACGACTATGAAAATTTCTATGAACACGAAATCACTATACGCAATCAAATGCAATACCCACCCTACACCAATTTTTTCAGCATCATGCTAGTAGGCGAACATGAAAAGGAAATAATAATTGCGCTGAACAAACTGGCTGACCTAATGAAATCAGACAACCCCGACGGGTTGGAACTTCTTGGCCCCGCCCCCGCGGTTGTGTCAAAGGTCAAGAACAACTTTAGGTGGCGGCTTCTCATAAAGGGCGTTGATGAAGACATACTCAAAAACTTCGCCCTATCACGTATGGACACTTTCCGTGCCAAAAACGGTCTGCCCACAAATATCAGCGCACTGCTTGCACTAAATCCGCGCAGTCTATTATAATACACTAAGGGGTGTTAGAAATGGCTATAAGGAACCTTCGCTACGACGGCGACGAATTATTGAGAAAGACGAGCAAACCCGTAACAAAATTTGACGAATCCCTGCACATACTGCTTGACGACATGCGTGAAACCATGCACGAACACAACGGGATGGGCATTGCCGCGCCACAAGTGGGCATACTGAAACGCGCCTTCGTAATTGAGATTGAAGACGAACTTTTAGAATTCATCAACCCCGAAATCGTGAGCGTTGAGGGTGACCAACAGCGCAGTGAGGGTTGTTTGAGTATTCCCAAACAGCGCGGCGTTGTTGAACGCCCCTTGAAAGTGACCCTGCGCGCGCAAAACAGACACGGCGAGTTTTATGAAGCGACAGGCGAAGAACTGTTAGCCGTTGCTATGTGTCATGAGTTTGACCACTTAAACGGCGTTCTTTATACCGACAAGGTCATTCGCATGTTGAGTCCCGAAGAAATGAAGAAAGACGACGACGAGGACGAGGAATAGGATTTTATGTAACATTTACCCGCTAACAGGCGGGTTTTTTAATGGGATAATTTTAACAAAACGGGCATAATAAGGCAAGGTGATATAATGACTGAAACAAACAAGCTCTACCTTAGCCCGTGGGAAGAAAACGCCCACCTGAATCTAAGCAATGAAATAAAGAATCTCATAACCCCGCTGAAATTCTCTGAAATAGTAATAGCGGCGATAGGCTCTGACCGCGCAACAGGCGATTCGCTGGGGCCTCTCGCGGGTCAGCGGCTGAAAAGTCTGTTGAATGGGCGCGCGTTTGTCTATGGCTCGCTCGATATGCCCGTTCACGCTAAGAATCTCCCCTACATTTGTGAAGAAATCAAAGAAAAGCACGCGAACCCGCTCATCATTGCGATTGACGCGTCTGTCGGCGCCATATCACGCGTAGGGCTTCTGGCTCTTGGGCTTGGGCCGATTCAACCGGGCGCGGGTGTTCGGCGTGACCTGCCCCAGATTGGGCACGTACATGTGACAGGTATTGTGAGTTATCTAAGCGGCATGGAGATTGAGAGTATTCAGAATACGCGCCTACAAATGGTTATGAAGATGGCCGAGGTCATAGCCGACGGTGTTTATTACGGGTTACGCGGAGTTGTGAATTAGGTTTTTGACAACAAATGGCATATAAAAAGACGGTGTTCGCGTGAACACCGTCTTTTTGATTATTTATATCCATCCTCAATGATAGCGGCTATGAACTCTAGACATTCGCCAAAGGTCATGTTCTCCGTTGGGCGGGCATTGCCCGAAATAAGCCCGAGTTTCGCCGCCTTTTGAATACTGGGGCGGTTTACGGCGCTCGCTGATGTTAGGTCAGCGACGCTTACGTTCGTGTAATTCCCGATTTGGCTCTTCGTTTTAATCTCGTAAAGCCTAATCAAGCGGTTAATCGCGTTTTCACGCGTAACTGTTGAGCCTGATATGAACAGCCCCGCCTTATAAAGTTGGTCTGATTCGCTGTTCGTAATCGGGCTGTTGACCGCCACTTCGCGCCTGTTTTCTGAGATGGCGGCCATGAGCTTGTTCAGCTGCATGGCAGAAAGTAAGGCGTTCGGGTCGTATGATGTCATGTCCGTAAAGCCGATACCCGCGTTCACGATATAGGGCGCGTTCGTGCCTATACCCGTGATGGGCAGGGGCGCGGGTTTGCCGAGGACTGTATACGCGCCGACAGTCGGCGTGGTAAGCTTCACGGCTCCTTGAAGGCTGTCATACTGACCATTTTGGATTATCCAACCGCCCGTGTTAGCCGTATAAAGGTACGCGTTCGCGCTCGAATCCAGCGCGGCGGCGCGGCTGTTCAACTTCATATTGACGGCTAGGGGCGCGTTCAATGTGTTTAACTGAACCGTGCGCGTCGGTGTCGTGACGGATATACTCCATTGTTGGGGCGTGCTGAGGTAATTCTTGTCGGCAGGCTTCGCTATTGTTGGGTTCTCGGTTATCGTGATGTTGACCGTCGCCCCCTTGCCCATGTCAGGCAAGGCGTTCACCTCACGCGTATTGAGCGCACCCGGTGAAATGACCGTGCTCATTTGACCAGTGACGACATTAAGCCTAATCTTGCTCTCTTGGAAGGCCGCATAGATAGAGTAAGGCAATTGCAGTGTGCGTACTTTGATAACTTCATTGCCGAACTTCGACAAATCAACCGTATAATCAAACGTCTTATCCGCAATCAGTTTAGAGATGAAGCGCTGGTCAACAAGGTTATCCATGTTGCCGCTTGAATCCTTCTGATTACTGCGGAATCTGAACGCCAGTGTATTTGTGCGGCGGTCATACGTGATGTCATAGTCCTGTGTCGGCAGCGGTACAAGGTTCGGGTTCATCTGACCGTCATATTCGCCCGTGGTTGTGCCTGTTGTAATCGCTATTACGTTCGTGAAGATACTCTCCTTCTGAATATAGAAGGTATCCGAAACGGGCGGCATATCCTTAGGCACGATAAATTCAATATAATCGGCGAAAGTTATGTCTGTCGCTATATCCACGGCGTAGTTATACGTGCGCGTCACAATATCCTTATCCATTGTGACAGTCAATATTGTCTTGGCACGTAAGAAGTATGTCGTGTTAGCAGTCAGCGATTGGAAGCGCGCCATATAACTCATATAAATAGATTCTAATTGGTCGGGTTTGGCGGTAATTCCCGCGCCTATGGTAACGATGTTGCCATCCTTGCCCGCATCACCCGTGTCTAAAACGTCGCGCAACCATTCGACAACCATATATTCCGTAGACAGCGGCACAAGCTTTGTATCGTTAGCCTTGTTATATGCGTCGAGGTTATCAGAACCCGCTAGCCCCAGCCCATCGGGCGGGGTCGGAGTCGCTAAGTCCTTCGTTTGGTACATAACGGGGTTTGACCACGGTGATGTCTTTTGCGCACCCGCGACAGTGCCTGCGGAGCGCACCCAGAAGTAATACTCTGTGTTCGGGAACAGGTTCTGTATAGTATACTTAATATAATCCGTGTCCTGTGAGTCCGCATCCGTCAGCCCTAAATCCTTGCCCTTGACTATCTCATAGGTGGCTTGAATGGTGTTCCAGTCAATAAGCTTGCCTTTCGAGGGGTCGGCTAAGAAAGTCGGGTTGTAGCTCAACTCATACGAAAGCCCCGATGTTCTATTCCAATATACCGTAACACTGCCGTCGTCAGAGCTGTAAGGGAAGAGATACGGCACAGTAGGCTCAATATCAACAGGTTTATCGGGCGGGTTTGTTGTTCCAACCAAGAATGACGGGTCGGAGTTGAGTTGTTGACCGCCGATTATGCGATAAGCGCGGAACAAGATAATATAGGACGTATTACCTACCAGTTTCGGGCCACCTGACTCTCCGCCGATGATATAATCGTATAACCCACCTGCGGTTGTAATATCGGTATTCGTTTTGTACCAACCGGTGTTATAGTCTTCCGCCGTCTGGTCAAGCGCCATGAGAACGCTCTCATTACCGTTATAGGGCAAAATCTTATACTCATAGTTAGCCATTGTGGTCGGATAAGCCGTCGCAAGGCTCAAGTCATTCAACATGACTCGCCGTATTATCAACGGGTTAGCCGCCGTTTCAGTAAAGCCCGCCGTCTTAAAGATTTCTTTAACGGCACTCTCACTGTCGGCAAGCGCGAAGTCAATAACTGTATTAGCCAGCGCGTCCTTCTCACCGAACACCAACTTGCCGTCCTTGTCGATACCAACGAAGCTATAGAAATTGCCGTTGGGGGCCATGACCTCAAACCATGTGTTGCGCCACTCCACGGTCAGCGTATTTTGGCTTGCGCCCGTCAGTTTGAGCGGGGGCTTGGCGACTGCCTTGGGCACGCCGATTTCACCCGACGGCCCGATTGTGTAGGTCAGATAGAATGGGTCAGACTCACGGATAACCTCTGCGCCGTTTATGATAATCTTCTTCTTGGCTACTATTTTGAGCGTGTAGACATTATTTGTTGTAATAGGAGCACTGTCAAAACTGCCGTTCGAAAACTTCTGATACTCAGATACCGTGGCGGCTATCCAAGGCAATTCAACAGGGTCTTTCCTTAACACCACGTTCAGCGGATTCTCCTCACCGCCAAATGTCATGGGTTTCAGATTCGGGTCGTCAATCTTTGTCGGGTCGTCCGTTATCCATAGGTCATAGGTAACGTCCAAATCCAGATACAAACCGTTTTGGGCGGCCTTTATCTCTGAGTCGTTAACGGGGTTACGCAAGAACGCCTTCCATACCAGGTCAAGTGATTTCTTAGTGATGTCGTTTGCGTCCGCAGCGTTGACTTTATCAACCGTTAAAAAGGGCGCGAGTGGTTTGATGTCAATTTGCCCGGGTGAATAGACGGCAATATTCGACACTATCTGCCCATCATTTTGAGAAATGGCATAAATACGATAGTATGTCAACCCCGTCGGTCGTTCGACACGCGCCGTTGTCAACGAAGCGTAATCGCTACCGAGCGTGAACAACAGTTTAGCGTTAGAGATATTGTTTTTGTTAGCAGGCAACTGGTTGATGTCAGAAGCCGAGTAGACTTCTATTGATTTTATCTTCTGCTGGTTCGTTGTATTGTTGTTACCTATAATCTGGCTCCAGTTAAGGATAATGAAGTCCTTACCGTCTTCGGTAATCCATAGGTTTACGTCAATACCGACGGGTTTTTGGGTTACGTAGTCATTACCCGTATAGGCTATCGAGTAAAACTTATCCTTTACAAGAATCGAACCCTGACCGTTCACACCTGTATTTCTGAACTTCACCAATTCGCCACCCGAATAAACGGCCGGCTCCACCTTTACGGTGTAGAACGTGCCCGGCACGAGCGCCTCATCCCTAATGGTGTAACTGAGCCGTTGAACGCCGCGGTCTGTCAGCTTTGTACACTTGTCAACAGGCACGCGCACAGTCGTTTCGGTGTTGTAGGTATACGAGATTATATAACCGTCAAACAGGTCTATGGGTTGTTGGTTGGTGTCATAGAAGATTGGGTAATCCCAGACAACGGTCATGGCGTTTGTGACGCCCGTTGCGTTGACCTGTATATCTGTCAAAAACAGGGCTTCTTGCGCTCCCTGCATGGTATTGGTGTCCATTACAGCGGGTATATCTCTTGTGTTTGTGTTTGTGTTGTCGGTATATTGCCTATGCGTATGCCCGGGGTTAACAGAGAACGCGTATATACAACCGCTGTTCTGGAAGCCGTCGGGCGCAAGTGTGCCGCTAAAAGTCGTCGGATTGATATATCTCGGCGGCGAAATCGTAGTCGAAGCGCTTCCGCGGATGGATGCGTTACGCTGGTTTATATCGATATACGCGGTTTCGTGCGTTACAGATGGTTCGAGAATATTCGACGTAGGGTCGGTTGTGGTTGATTTTACAATCGGGTCCCATGTCAACACGACATTGAAGTTCCCTTTAGAGCCCGAACCCAGAATCTTGATATTTCGCGCATAACTCTGCATGTTCGCGTAGACGGGCATTTGGGCGGGTATGGCCATTATTAACATCAGCGCGATTGCGATAACGCGTTTGAACAGTTTCATGTTTTCTCCTCCCGTCTACATCAATTTTACTTTCGTTCCGAGTTTCGCGAGCATGTCGAGGAACGATTTTAGGTTAAGACCCGAATTGGGGCTGAATCCGTCTGAAATCATGCCAATCTCAAACGCGCAACGTATAGGAATCAGGTTCTGTGAGTCTATGCCTGTCAAACCATTGGTACGCGCCATATTCGTTATACGCATGTTCGCGAGTTTGGTGTTAGTCTTTTGGGCGTACAGGTTCATCAGATAAAAGACCGAATCCTGTGAGTTGATGTTGTTATAGAGCGTGCGCGATGAAGCCGTTATGCCACGCGCGTTCAAGAATGCCACTGTGTCGGCGTTCTTACTTGCGCCGAGTATACGTGCCACAGTGCCCACTACCATGTTGTTTGTGACTGTGGTTGAAGCATACATAGCGTCACGCCCGAACAACTCATCAAGACCGTATTTCGTTATCAATTCCGTCAAATATTGAGCGTTTGGCGAGCCGTCAAGCGCGGGGATATAGAGCTTGCGCCCCGTGAATACATACGCGCCCGTTTTTGTAGTATAGAAACCACTCGTGTTATTGATTGCCACAATCGGCATGTTGATGTTGTTGTTATAGATGAGCTGATACGCCGCGACAGTCGTTCCGCTTGGGAAAGTACCCGTGACAAGCATCCTCTGCGGCAAATCGGTAATGGCGTAACTACCCTTGCTGTTCTTTGTAAGCAGGTTTGTCGCGTCTGTCATGAACCGTTTAGATACGCTGTCGGCTATCGAGTTCAGATACTTGATAACGTCTGTGCTGGCTGTACCCGCGACGACTTGACGGCGGATTTCTTCGGCGTTTGACGCGCTGTCAACTTGGGCGGTTATTAGGTTTAACATAGCGTTTAAGATGTTGTTGTCAAACATCGCGTCCATAGCGAGTGAGCCGATTGCGTCAACCGTGATGTCTATACGAGGGCTCGCGGCGGAGTTACCGTCTATTGTGCCCGAATAATAGACAGTGGCGACAGTCACGCGAATATAGTAATCAGCTACGGTTTTCGCCTTCACGTCATTTGTGATGCGTGTAAGCCCGAGGTTCTTCGTTGAGTCAAACGCGGCGGCGGGAATATTTACCGTCATGCCATTGACCGAAACCTTGAAGTTCTTTTGCGCCGCGATTGCCTTGTTCACAACGGCTGACGGCAGGTAGTAGGTCTGACTCAACCCCGAGCCTGTGCCGAGTAGATAATCGGCGCCCGCTGTACCCGACAATTCACCGTCGAACATATTCGTGCGGTAGAGTGCCGTGAAGGTGCCCGGTGATTGCGCAAGCGTCCAATAGGGTTGCTTGCGAAGGTTCTGAAGCATGTTGGCGAGATAGTCCTTCCAGTCGTTTGTTTCCTTGTCCTTTTCGGCTTCTTCGGGGTCTATGTCGGTTTTTGTTGTTGCTATATTCGAGTAGCCCGAGTAAATCCACATCGTGCCGAGTAGTTGCCCCATACGGACTTGAATGGCGTATGAGGTACCCTGTTTTAGACCGGTTATCTTATAGGTATACTGGTAGTACACCACGCCGTTGACCGTCACTGATTTCTTCGTGGGCACAAGTGACGATATGGGCATGTCGGCGGGTGATGTCCACACGCCACCGTCGGGTTTTACGGTATATTGGAAGCTGTAACCCGTCGAAGCCGCCGTTAAGTCAACCTGTGTGTTGAACTGTATGACGATTTCGTGATACTTATCATATTGACCCGCTCTGATTACGGTAAGGTCAGACGGCGTTTGAACGGGCAAGGTCGTCAAACTAAGCGGCAACCATACCGAATAAGTTGTAGGAATCGTGTTGGGCTTATCGGGGTCACTACCGGCGGGCACCTTAGCGACACGCAGATAATAGAAATAAACCTGATTCGGGAATAACCCCTTGTCTTTCAATTGATAGATATTTTCACCAACGGAGTACTCAAATGACGTGTTTGCGTCACCTGTGATGCTGTCAAATGTTGACGTATTCCATTTAAGCCCGTCTAGGACGGTCATTATGTCTTTAAGCGGGGCGCGTTGATACCAGTCTTTAGTGTTATCTACACTTTCAGACTCGAAAAGCTGTTTGTCCTGTATGCGCAACACCTCAAACTGGTAGGTCGCTTTCTCTGTGTCAGAAAGTGGTGTAGTAAAGCTCCAGAAAACGGTGGCAGAACTCAGCGTCACGTCCTTTTTGTCAAAATTATCGGGCAAGCGCGGCGGCACAGTGTCGTCATTGGGGTCGGTTGGCTGTATCCTTGTGGTCACGGCCAACAAGAACGACATCCGTGAAATATCTGTCTTTTCGGGCTTTGAAGCGCCAATAACCTTTTGGTTTGTGGCGGCATCTATTGTATATGCACTGGGCACAACTACAGCTTCAATCACGAAGTAGTAAGTCTGGTTCGGGTCTAGCTCACGTATTATCACGCCCGGGTTTAACGCACCAACCAAAGCGGTCTGCGGTATTTTCTCAACAAGCTGAACATCACCTGTACGGAGGTTGGTATAGAACCTCTTGTCTGTAAAGGTCAAAATCTGGTTGGCATAGGTATAATCAGTGGTGTCAACCGTGTTGGCATAAATGTTTTTGGCATCTATACCCTTTATCGGATTGCCTGAGAGTTTCAAGAGGTCATCCATATTCTTGCGCGACGTTGACACATACATATTGTAATACACAAACTTATCTGGCGAGCCGTTGTCAAGCATGGTTAGTTGTTGTGGGTTCAGCGTGAACTTCTCATAATCCAAAACGCCTTGATTCAGCCCATTTAGAAGCGTCCAGTTGACGGAAATGCTTCTTAAATCTTCTACATTGTTGATTGTAACAGGCGTTGTACCCGTGAGGTTAGCCGGGCTCGGCACACCATACTTAACGGGCGCGTTCACCGCGAGCGATACGGGCACGGTTTCGTTTGATGTCACTATATTACCAGTAACGGGGCTTTTGAACGAAGACTGCATGGTTACATAATAAAGCCCGGGGTACCAGAAGAAGATGTTATTGTCGTTCGTTGGCGAAGTCGGCATACTCACGGTCGCCTTACAAACATAGTTGGTAAGCCCTGTTATGGGGTCGGTGACCTTCGTGATTATACCGCTGTTATTGTCTATCATAGCCTTCTCTTTAACAGCTCCGGCACCGGCCGCAATTGACTTTACGGTATATATGACATTACCGTTCGCATCTTTTTTCGGCGTGACACCGTCTGCTTCATACACCGCGCCGATTTCGAGCGTCAGCCACTCTTTGTCGTCGGCCGTGCTGTTCGTGGCGTTAGGCGTTAAGTTGCCATAGAAATGGTAGGTAAACGTCTTTACAGGGTTTGGAGTGAGTGAACTAAGCTTATCAAACACTGCGGGCGAACCAAGAATGAACTCTAAATCGATAGAAAGACGTTCGGTGACATTACCTGTCGCGCTGTCAATCGCGTTGACAACGTTGACATTCGAGAGGTTAAGGTCTTTTGGCATACCGATTGTCTTGTTCGCGTCAGTCGGTATATATGCCAAGTATTGGCTCTCAATCCTAGAGGGGTTGAATAGAATCTTGTAGACAACGGCCGCGTTTGACGTTTGGGTTGTCGGTATAAGCAGTGGTATGTTTGGCGACATCGGCCCCTTTATGCCACTGATGGCCGGTGTGTCGGCCGAGAAAATACCCCCGATAAATGCTCCTGTGTTCATGCTATAGGTGACATCGGGCGGCATAACGCCGTTCACATAATGGTAGGGTATGACCTCGATAACATAATTGTCAGAGCCAAAGTCTACCATGCCATAACTCAAATAGGTATAGACAGCGTCGTCGGGCAAAACCGTATCCGCCACGCCCACTTCTATGTTGGGGTTGGCGGCGGCGGGTTGACACGAATAATAGACCTTCGTTCCGTTATAGAGTGTAGACGGGTTTAGGTAACGCATCGCAAGTGTTATTGTGTTGTTGGTCAGTTTCTGAAACTTGACAGAACCATCGGTTATGCTGATAGTGGTAGCCCCGGCATCACCGATTGGAGTGTTAGACAGCGGTGAATTGACAGTGACTATAGGGCTACTTGGCAGTTGTAAGGCCATGCTGACATTCAAATTAGAGCCGTCCGGTACTTTAGGCAAGAAAGAAGCCGTGGCACTATCCCAAAACCTTGGTAATGGCATGTTCACATACACGCCGGTTGTGGGTTTGTCTACTGTGCCGGTAGGGGTCACAACGGGCACTGTAGAGCTTGCGGGGTTCGGGTCATTACGCGTTGCTTGGTCTACGTTGTTACCGATATATGTTGTCATCCAATCAACGGCGGTTGCAAACGCGGCATCTCCGGTCATAGCACCGAATTGTTTTTCATCAAACGGCGCCGCCTTGACATTACCGTCAGCGCCCATGTTGATATATTGTGTCACTGATACGGGCGGGTTTTTCAAGTGTGTAAGGGTGAAATCAAAGAAACTCGCGTTAGTCAGCGCGCCCTGAACCGAGTAATAGAATTTTTCTGTCAATGCGGTTTTTTGCCACATAAATCTCACGGTTGAAGAGTCGTTGTTCTTCAAGCGGAACACGATACCGAGATTAGACGTGCTCAAACTGCTGTTCGGTGGAATGATGAAACTAAGTGTTGTCGGGTCTGCCACAACATCAGTCACATTCGACACGCCCGGCGGGAATGTCACCAGATTAGGCGCGACAAAACCGTTTGTCGTATAGATTTCATAGGCTGAAATATCAATAGCTGTTCGGGTTAATACATTAGCTACCACAGTATAATTGAAGAGTTGAAAATCAACCTTTGTACTCTCTGAACCCTTTGTGATTGTCGCTACGGCTTCTCTTTGGTCGGCTAAGTGGTATGTAAGTGACATCGAGTCGCCTTCGGGTATAGTGCCGAAATTCCAGCTTAAAAGAATCTGGTTGTTTAACTTCGCGTTGGCGTTATAGACGAGGTTATTCGCTATATAATCGTTGCGCTCCCACGTTAAGCCGAGTGGGTTGGCCGCCATTACAACGCGGACATCAATCAGCCCGTTGAATAGGCCAAAAAGCAAGGTTAGAGCCAGAAAAACCCCTATATGGCGTTTAGTTTTTTGTATCATTATTTCCTCCCAGCACAAAATTTACCTAATTATATATCGTCAGAATCGTACTGATGTTTTATAGTAACCCGAGAAGCTCACGAAGATTCCGTATGCCCATGACGTTTATGCCGTCGGGGCGTTTCAGCCCTTTTAGGTTCGCTTCCGGTATGACAGCCGTTGTCAGCCCTAGTTTTTGGGCTTCGGCAATGCGTCTTTCAGCCGAGTTCACCCCGCGTATCTCGCCCGCAAGCCCTGTTTCGCCAAAAAAGACGGTGTTCGCGTCCATGACCTTGTTTGAGAAACTCGACATTATCGCCGCCGCTATAGCCATATCGGCCGCCGTTTCGTTTATGCGGATACCACCCGCGATGTTCACATAAACATCATATTCAGAAAGTTTCAATCCGTTGCGCTTTTCGATTGACGCTATAATCATGATGACTCGGTTTAGGTCAATGCCCGAAGCGACACGGCGCGGCATTCCGAAGGCCGTGTGTGTGACGAGGGCTTGGGCTTCGGCAAGGAGCGGGCGCGTGCCCTCCATTGCGCAGGTCACAACAGAACCGGAAGCGTCGAGTGGTC
>CAZOVK010000008.1:0-49328 GCA_964583165.1 uncultured Defluviitaleaceae bacterium
GTTATTTGCAAAACACTTTGAGCCTAGCTAAGTTAGCATTCTTGTCGGTTTTATTTAAAAGATTTTAGACAGGCTCTAAGGCGTTCATCAGCGGCTTTATTTGGATTTAGCTTAAATCACATTATATCACCGATTATTCGTATTAAATAGAAGAATTTGACCATATTTTATGTTAATAATAATACTAAATCCATTTATTGGACTAAATAAGTTTAATAAATTTCCAAAAAAATCCCAGCTATAACCACGCTATTTTTCCTATTTTCTTTGCATAAGAAATATGCGTTGACAAAACCAGCCGACGCACATATACTTATTTTACTAAATGTAAAGGACAGGGCTATGCTAATAGATTTTCCAAGCGATGAATGCACTCCAAAGTTTTGCGGCCATATCATGCGTGGTGACGCTATCGCGGCGTGTGTAGTTAATGATGAAGTTACAGTGTATAATGAGCTTGCGCCTCTGTACATTCAACGGACGGGCAATTTCTTGGATTGGCTGTCTGACCGTTGCGCTGACGTGTCGCGCAGTAATATGCGCGCTATCTTGCGATGTTTGGGGTTGCCATTTCATGACGCGGTCCGGATTGTAAAGACGATTAACGCCGCTTCTGTTGTTGATACGTTCTGGATAAAGCCGGACGATTCACAACTGACTTATGCAGATGTGAGGTTTATGAGTAACCCATACTTCAAAGCCGCTCTTGCTTCGGATGCGGAGGCGTTTTCTATGCCGCCTTCGTCAACGCCAGAGCTAACGAATATCGGTAGCTTTGAAAAGGGCTGGAACTTAGGTGATGGTGAGTGGTATTTATATAAGACGGGAACTGACTTGCAACTGTTTTCTGAAATCTTTACGGCAACACTCGGGAAGCTTTTGGGCTTAGATGTCGTGGATTATTGGATTGATTCGGGTTATTCGGTTTGCCGAAATTTTGTCCCTGACGGGCTTTGTTTTGAACCGGCCAAGTCGCTTGTTGGCGCGAATGTGGATTACTTCTATAATTGTGAAACTATCGCTAAGATACCGAATGTTGATTTGATTAAACAGTACCTCGACATACTTTTTCTTGACGCAATAACAAGAAACCCCGATAGGCATGAGTTTAATTATGGGTTTATTACATCAGAATCTACTATTATAATGGCGCCGAATTTCGATAATAACCTTGCGCTGTTTGCTTTTGGCGTTCCGAAAGATTTATCTAGGCGCGATGTTATGGTTAGTGATTTTTGTAGGGTAATTGAGCGATATGAATACGATTTGCCCATAGTGGCAGAAGACATAATATATGAAGCTTATAAAGCGGCAATGGCGCAACGTGAAATTGATGTTACATTTGATGTAGTCAAGGACTTTTGCATGAATGCGTTTTGCAGGATTAAGGGAACATTACACCAGTAAAACCATCTCATTTGTCTCAACATCCCATTGTATGGTGTAGTAGTTGAGTTCTTCGGCGGCCTGCACGACAGTGTTATTGTATTCTCCAAACGGCGGGCGGTACAGCGTCATATCGATGCCAAGCAGGGCTTTGACCTTGTCGTGCGCGCCCTGTATTTCTGCCTTGTTTTGTTCAAGGGACAGTTGCTTGCCGTGGGCGTGGGTATTGCCGTGGTTACCGATTTCATGTCCGGCCGCGTAGATTCGTTTGACTTCTTCCGGGTATTTGTCAATCCAGTAGCCACAAAGGAAGAATGTGGCCTTTACGTCATATTCTTTTAATAAGGCCAGAAGTGTGTCGGTATCATCTGCGCCCCATGCCGCATCAAAGGTAATGGCGACCTTCTTTTCTTCTGTTTCGACTGAATAAATAGGGATTTTGCGCTTTTCGGCAGCGCTTAGAACAAGCTCAAATGATGGCGTGCTGGTGAATACGGCTGCTATTACCAGAATTGTTATACCTATGTATCTTAAAATTCTTGTGTTGGTATGGCTTTTTAGGTTAGAAAATTTCATTGCCATGCCCCCCTTTGTACAATATATTGCATAGGCGTGACATTATTCTAAAAATGGTAATGGGTGTTGCCATATCGTATAAATGAAAAAATATAAATGCCGTAATTCGATAAGATTTTTGTTAGATTCATAGTGTTACGGAAATATCGAGTAATTTTTAGCTGTAACATATTGACAAACGAGGAATATATTGCTATCCTTAATTGTGAACCAAAATTATAAGGAGGTACCAAATGGTGAAGCGGATTTTCGCTACAATCCTCACAGTTGCGCTTACGCTGTCATTACTGACAGTAAACACGTTTGCTGCCACGTTCGCGGACACGAACGGGCACTGGGCGCAAAGCGTAATCGAGAAGTGGGCCGGCACCAACGTAATCGTTGGCTGGAACGGTAACTTCATGCCTGACAAGGGCATCACCCGTGCCGAAATGGCGGTAGTTTTCGACAAACTTATGAAATATACAGTTGCGTCGAAAAATACATTCAGTGATTTAGCTCCCGATTTCTGGGGCTACAATGCGCTGATGAAAGCAAACGCCGCAAATGTGTTTGTCGGTGATGGCGTAAGTATGCGCCCGACTGACAACATCACGTGGCAAGAGCTTTCCGTCACAGCTTGCAAGGTACTAGGCATCGAACCTGTTTCGAAGCTCACTAGTATCGTTGACGGCACAAATGATGTAATGAAGGGCTATGTCCAAGCTCTTTTCAACCTTGGTTACATAGGCACGACAAACCCAAATTTCAGCTACAAAGCTACGGCGAATGTAACACGCGCCCAAGTTATGCAGCTGCTTGACAACATCGTAGCAGGCTTCTACCCGAAAGCGGGCACCTACACCGGTGAAATAGTAGGCAATGTAATCGTTGCCGCTGATGGCACCACGCTTAAAGACATGAACATCAAAGGCACGCTCATTATCGCTGAAGGCGTTGGCGAAGGCACTGTCACGCTTAACAACGTAAAAGCCGACCACGTTATCGTGCGCGGCGGCGGCCCGAACTCTGTTCACGTTCAGGGTAACTCCAAAATCGGCAAAATCACTGTAGTCAAAAACAGTGACAACACAGTTTCCATCAAAGTCACGGGCAATGCTAACGTAACAGAAGTCGTGACCCAAGACGGTTCTGTCGCTATCTCTGGCGCAGTTGGCACAGTCAATGTCAAGGGCGACGTAAACGTCAACCTTACAGGAGCTACTGTTCAAACAGTCGTTGTCTCCAGCACAGCAACCGTATCCGTCGATAAAACATCCACTGTCAAAGAGCTGTCGGTTTCGGCTCCTGAAACAGAAATCAACATCGCCGGTACAGTAACAACATTAACAACAACCAAAGAAGCCACAAACACCGTGATTGACACAGCCTCAACAGCTAAAGTCACCACAGTCGTAGCCCAGGCTCCCGGCACAACAGTAATGGGTGACGGCGCTGTCACAACCATCAAGGCTCAGGCCAACGATGTTGCTGTCAGCACAGGCGGCACAAAAGTTGAAGTATCCAGCGGCGTAACCGGCGTTACTGTTGGCAACACAACAGTCTCGGCGGGCACAACAGTCACCACAAACACCTCCGGCACAGGCACTACCACGACAAACCCGGGTACGGGTGGCGGTGGCGGTACCACACCTGTGACAAATAGTGTTTCTGTCACCAGCGTTGTAGTAGGTAACGCAAGTCAAATTTCGGTAACCATGCCGCAACTTGCCGGCGTTACTTTCACTATCAGCGGAAACTCTTATACTGGAACGGCAACAGCTGACACTTATGGTACAACTGCGGCAGGCAAGTATACGCTGACATTAAGCAGTCCTCTTACAGCAAACACCGATTATACCCTTACAGTCGCTAAATCCGGCTACACATCAGCGACAAGAACCATTAAGTGGGATAACACGGATGCGGTTATGGCGTTCACGACCTTTACAACAGTTCCTAAAGCCGGCGACAATCCTCCGTATCAACTGATGTCAATCAACTATAACAGAAAGGTTGATTTGGCATCAAGAAGCATCACAATCACCATGAAGACCCCGGCAACAGGCGAAACTATACCTGCCGGCAAGGTTATTTGGAAAGATGTTGTAGCAACGACAGGTACTGCAAATCCAAGCGCTTACTGGCAGTGGTCGTACAGAGATGCAAGTAGCGTATTTGCAAACGGTTCACTGGCAACTACAGACCAAACCGACCTTGATAGCATTGAGAGAGATAACGAGCACCTCCTCAAAGCAGGCTCTGTTGTTACTATAACACTAAAGGGCACTGTAACTGAAACAGGTATCCCCGAGTATTCAATCTCTCAAGACTACACAATCACGGCTGGTGATGTAGCCGCTGCAAGCTATGTAGCTACTGCAAACGAAACACCGGGCGGATTGACTGTAACTCCTGATTTTGACGCAACAAGCACAGCGGGTCAGGTCAAATTCACGGCAACACTTGCAACCGATGGCAACAAGCTGTATATCAGCAAAGGGGCTGCAGGTCAACCAAACCTTGACAAAACAGCTGATTTCGTATCAACAAATTACGACGAAATAGCAGCTACCGGCACAGCAGCGAGCGCTAAACTTGTTAGAGCAGCCGGCACTTATGCGGTTGTTGAAGTTACAGCGGCCGGCAAGCCGGTTTCTGTCGGCACGGTAACTGTTACAACTGCACATGTTGCAGCAGTAATTACGTTCACATCAGTAAATGGGAAGAACGTAGTTTCTTATTCACTTGGCACAGCAACAACCGGAACCACCCTTGCTATAGCTAATGGTGGTACATTGGTTCTGCCGAGCGACACAACTGGTGATATCCACTTGTACAATACTGCATTGGGAGCAGCAAGTGCAATCCCAACAACAGGTTTTGTTGCTACTATAACAGCAGGCTTCACAGCAAACGCGCAGACAGTTGCGAGCTTGACTTGGGCTGATATAGAAGAAATCGCAGCTTTACTTGCAATCAAATATGCTGCAGGCACATCAAACAGCATCACCACAGTGCAATTAGGAAATGCGAAGGCACTGAGAGTTGTTGTTGCTAATCAAACTGCATATCAAACCGCTATCCATGGGGCAACATCAGTTACAGGGCTTGACACGCTTGCTAAGATTCAGACATTGGTCGACACTGTAAACGTAGCAGAGGCTAAAGCCGCGTTGACAGATGGTTCTGTAACGTTTACGAGCGCAACCGCACAGCCCACAGTGGTTCTCAACACACCAGTAGACGCAACACCGATAGTCTACACCTTTACGGCAAAGACTGACGATAATGCGACAGTTGCTATTGCTGCGGATGCTAAGTCCGTAACGATTACAAGAAATGCATCTGCGGGTACGCCAACAGTAACGCTTACAATTACAAGCGGTTCAGTAACAGACATACAGATTTATGTCATTACAGTACCAGCTGGTGCGACTGCCACGACTGCAGTAACAGTTGCGAAGATGACAGCAGAAGAACAAGCTATCATCAAAATCAGAGCCGCCGCCGGTAACGCAACTCAAGCGACAGCTTTAACTGAACAAGATTTCACAGATGCTGCTCTTACAGGTTATGTTTTAACAAACATTGCTGCATACAAAGCAGAAATCGGAACATCAGGTGCGTTGGCAGACAAAGCGGCAATCGAAACACTTGTTGCAAAAGTGAATGCAATTGCTAAAATCTCTGCATACACAACGTCAACATCAAGCGCACCAACCGTAGCCGACTACACAGACGCCGGTGTTACTGATGTAACTGAGGATAATCTTGATGCAGTCAATGCTGCAATCAACGCCTTAACAGCGCCAACTGACGCTGATACAACGTCAGAAATCCAAGCTGTCGTTACTAAAGTGAATGATGCATTGGCGAAAATCAATGCCTACAGAACAGCAACTTCAGAGCCAACACCTGAACAAACTCCAACTATTACGGATTATCAAGCAGTAGTGGGTGATACGGCGATTCAGACTAACTTGGCTTCCTATAATGCCACAGTGAAAGCGGCTTCGGCGGGTTCGGATTACACACCTAGCACGTTGCTAACAATGGTTTCTGATGTTAATGCTGCAGTTACTGCCCTCTGGACTACTCCTGCAACTACATTGGCTGTCGGTTCAAACAGTACAGCTATTTCAAGCTATGTAACCGTAGGAGACGCTACAACGCAGACCATTACAATAACATTGCCGGCCGTTGGAACAAATCCTACAGCTGCTGGTAACGATTCAGCAGCTAGCCGTCTTTACGCCAAGTATGTGGTAAATGATAAAAATAACCGCATTTATTTAATGGAAACACCGGCTGCAGTTGATAAAAATGCACCTAACGCTGGGTTCACTTACCAGTATAACAGTAACTTAGTAAGTGCTACCGAATTAGGTACGGGCGTTTTGAATCCAGACCTTAGTGTATCTAATTGCGGTGACTATCCTGTCAATTTGGCGCTAGTCCACATTACAAGCTCGGCAATCGCAACTGAAGGAAATTTTGCTATGCTTCCGGTTATGTATTCAACGGGCATCGGTAATGAAGGAACTGCTACGATTGAAAGTAATGCTTATACTGGCTTGCCTACAATAAGTGCTAACCCAGCACCGGCTTGGTCGGTGAGAGTTGGGACATTCACAAGAACCGTGACATCTGGGACGGTTCGCGTAGTGATAACTTATGATGTTTCGGAAACTCAAGCTAACTGAACAGATTTATTCTAGCTGACTGGGAAATAATCGCAGCAGCTATGTCAACAAAATGACGCAAGTCATAGGCAAGCCCTCCATTTGGGGGGCTTGTTTGTTTTGAGCGTTGTGAGGTGTTTTGGAGTAGCAAAATAACAGTTATTACAAAATTCATAGAAAATAAGAAAATATGCTTGACATTTCCAGACAAAGTTAATATAATATTATTGAATTGTTACACAAATGTTAATGGGGGTTTCAAGATGCTAAAGAAAACTTTAATTTCCGCGACTTGCGGGCTTGTTATAGCATTAGCTTTACCACTTAACGCGTTTGCCGCTACAGTGGGTTTTATAAATGATAATGGCGTGAATGTGAGAACCGCGCCATCAACTGCCGCTGACGCGGTGATGAAGGTGTCGAAGGGCGAAAAGCTTGATATTATAGAGCGTGATAATGGTTGGTATAAATTGAATTATAATGGCGGTGTCGCGTATATTGCCAGCGACTATGTGACAATAGCGCAAACAATCGGTCTTGTTAACGACAATGGTGTGAACCTAAGGGCAGCGGCTTCAACAGAAGCGCGGATAGTCGCAAAGGTAGACTATGGCACAGTTTTAGAAATTACAGGTGTTAGCGGGGATTTTTACGTAAGCTCTTACAATGGTGAAACGGTTTACATACATAATAGTTTTGTTGATGGCGCGATGTTGTCTTATATAGGCAAGGTTTCGGCGCCCACGAATGCAGTCGGGCAAGAAACGCTTTACGCGCTAATAACGTCTGACAATGGCTTGAACCTACGCGCCGAGCCATCTACAGAAGCGGAGATACTCGTGTCTGTTCCGAGCCAATATGCCGTTGACGTTCTTGAAACTATGGGCGATTGGTTGAAGATTTCGTATTCAGGCAAGGTCGGGTATATTTCTGCTGAATTTGCGGAAGTCAAATTCGGAGTTAAGCCGGAGAATGCGGCCATGAAGGCGGCCAAGATTATCGAATACGCCAAACAATTCATGGGGACACCCTATGTCTACGGCGGGACAAGCCTAACTAAAGGCGTTGACTGCTCAGGGTTTACATACTCGGTATTCAAGAACTTCGGCATTGGACTGAATCGTTCGTCGCGTGACCAGATTAGCAACGGAACACGCGTTTCTAAATCTGAACTGCAACCCGGGGATTTGGTTTTCTTCAATACGGGCGGCAATTCGGTTATATCGCATGTTGGTCTGTATATTGGCGGCGGGAACTTCATACACGCGGCTTCCGGCTCGGCATACAGGGTTATTATATCTAGTTTGAGTGAGGATTACTACATCAGAACATTTGTTGCGGGCGCTCGCGTTCTATAAAATATACGACAAAAGGTCGCGGAAGTTTCCGCGGCCTTTTGAGTTTTGTCGAATTTTGATACTCGAAAGTTCGGCATCCCGATTTTTTGCGGTTGACAAATGCGCGATTTTGGTTTATTTTTGTTCTATTGGGATTTATTATTGGGAGGTATCGGCGTTGTTGAAGAAAGTGGCGGTATTTGTAGTCATATTGTTGGTAGCGATTTTAGCTATGGGGTTTTACGCGAACAGCCAAACGCGTAACGAATTCGATAAGAACGACATGGTAAAGGCGCAGAATACGCCTTCAATGGGGACAAGCAATACATCAATATTTAAGCCGGAGCAGATAACTACACCTGCGGTGACACCGACAGCGACGCCAAAACCGATTGATATTATCGAGCCTGACCCTATAGCGACGGCAACGCTAAGTGTAGTGGGGGACTTGATGGTTCACGAGTGGCAACTGGACAATGCCTATGACAAAACTACTAAGACATATGACTTCTACAAAAGCTTCCGTTTTATCGCGCCTTATTTGAACAAGGCCGATTACACGATTGGTAATCTTGAGACAACACTCGGTGAGTCAAATTTTACTGGCTACCCGACATTCTGCACGCCCGATTCGTTCGCGCAAGCGATTAAGGATGCGGGTTTTGATTTCGTGACAACGGCGAACAACCACGCCAACGACAGGCGCGAGGCTGGGATTTTGCGGACGCTTAACGTGTTGGACAAGCTAGGTATCGACCATACGGGTACTTATCGCTCGAAGTCAGAGCGCGACACGGTGTTTGTGAAGGAGATAAACGGGATTAGTTTCGCGTTTCTTTCCTATTCTTATAGCACGAACGGCATACCGCTGACGCAGGGCAAGGATTATCTGTGCAATATGCTCGATGAGAAACTGATTGAGAATGACATCAAGGCCGCCAAGGCGCTCAACCCCGATTTTATCGTGGTTCTGCCACATATGGGCAACGAGTATGAGTTGTACCCCAAACAGGTTTTCAAGGATTGGGTAAAACTCATGTTCAACGCGGGCGCGGACATTGTGCTTGCGAGTCACCCACATGTACAGCAAACAGCAGAATACGTAACCGTAACGGATGCTGACGGCACGGAGCGCACCTGTTTTGTCGCGTATTCACTCGGCAACTTCATTTCTTCCCAACGGACTACACCGCGTGACGCGGGCGTTATTATGAACCTTGCGTTTGAAAAACCTGAGGGTGGAAAAGCCAAACTTGTTGACGTTTCATACGTATCTACATGGGTAAAGTTCACAAACGACAAGGGGGCATATGACATTACGATTCTGCCCGTCGGCGAAACTGTGGCGCAGATTCAGTACGGTATCAGCGCGGGGCTTAAACCCGCTGACAATCGACGCATTGCCCAGATAAGCGACGAACACGAGAACATCTTCGGCGACAACATACGCCGTGTTGATACATCGATATACTTCACAAACAGCATATTAGGAGCGAAAGAGGGGAACTAACATGGAAATCTATGTAAATAACGCCATTCTGCACATTCTGAACAATCAAGGTGGCGTGTCGCTGATGTCAGTCAGTGAGCTAGATTTGGACAGCGATATTGTATACGAGTTTATAACCAAACATATCAAGAAACTTCTCGGGAGTAAGAACGCCAAGAAGGCAACTTTCCGCGCAGATTCGGTGATTTATAATAATGTAATGACGTTCGCAACCGGTGGCATGAAGTTTGTGGATTTGAGCGTAGTCATTGCGGACAGGCTTCGCGGCATTGTTGAAGCCAACGACGACATACCGTCGGGCGGCGTGCTTATTGCGCAGTTTACGGTCAAGGATAACCAGTATTTGGGCATTTTGAAGCTCAATCATAAGGAGTATTATACTCACCAGACCGAATCCAGCGGCAGTGGCACGAAGTCATACATAGTCAAAGGTAGTGAGGGTTTGCCGTTCTCCTCCAGTAAGTTGGAGGAAGCCGCCGTTATACCCTATGACCCTATGGTTGTGAGCGTTCTGGAGGTTCCTTATGTCATTGACGGCGAAAAGAAGTGTTATCTGTCGGATATGTTACTTGAATGTGAAACAGAACCGAGTATGAAAGACGCGGCGGATGCGCTTAATGATATAATAGACGAGTTGAGTGAGAAATACGCCGAGAACGATGACTGCAAAGAGATTGAAACGAAAGCGCGTATGAAAACCGCGATAATCGAAGAATCCACAGAAGACGAGTCTATAAGTATCGTTGGTATTGCGCGGAAGGCTTTTCCCGATAATGAAGACGCTCGTGTGGAATTTATAGAAATGGCTCGTGAAGCCGGCTTGCCCGAGGATATGTATTATGGTGAGAAGTGGGCGAAGGCCGCGTTTTCATCGCATAGCTTCAAGACGGACGATGGGATTGTGATTAAATTCCCAGTTGATTTGATTGAAGACCCGGAGAGCTTCCAGTTTACCGTAAATGATGACGGTAGCCTAAATATTGTTATAAAAAAGACGCGCATTGTTAAGCCTAAAAGATAGCGTTTACTAAGGATTGTGATTTTCATTGGACTTGGCGTATTGGCTTGACAGAACCCTCATTTACGTTGAGGTGTTCGACGAGCGATTGAGAATAATGGTTCTACTGTTTCTGGCGTTCTGTGTATTTTCGGTGGCGCTTAGGTTGCTTTTAATGTTCTATTATCGGGCACAACTGGCTACATTTGCGCTCTATTCGCGGGAATCTGTAACGCGTGATTCGCTCGAAAAGTTCAAAAAAGGGCTGATGGGGCGTATTGCGAAGGACTTCATAGAGGCCGGGCGGCGCGGCGTTTCGCATATTGACGCGCGCGCTATTGCGGAAAAGCACGTGAACCGCTTGAGTTTATTGGGCTGGAGTTATCAGGGCATAGAAACGTTTCTGCATAACTTTCAGACGGGCATACTCTGGACGGGGTTATTGTTCATACTAGCCGCACCCGACAAACTGACGTTGGGGCTGGGCACGCTGGTTTTGTATCTGGGTTTTATGTTGCTTTCAAGCATGTTCAATCTGACACAAGCACGGGAACGGCTGACAAACGAGATTATCTGTTATGTTAACAACGAAATCGGGAAATTCTTCATAGGCGACACGGCCTCTGCCGTAAACCTCCTGCGTGGCGATTTGAAGATGGGTATCAACGGGCTCGCCGAAACGCTCACGAAATCAATTGACAACTTTGGCAAGCGTTATGAGGACGAACTCGTAAAGGTCGTGGGAGTAATCGGCGACAAGTATGACAGCACGTATCATGCGGCCTTTAGTGACTTCATGAAGCAGACAAAGGCGTTCATGGATTCTACGCAGGAGTTGTTAGACACCCTGTCAGGCAACGTCGCGAAGCTTACATCGGTAACCAAAACAACTGACGATGGTGTAAAAGCCCATATGGGTCAACTCGGCGAACAGTCACGCTCACTAGCGCAGTTGTCGGAGCAGATTATTGACATTATCAAGTACCTGCAACAAAACGCGCTGAATCTTTCGGATTCGGGGGAAGCTTTGGCTGAATCACTGAAGTTTGTGAAAGCGAATCAGCAGGTTTTAACGGATACACTGGCTGAGTATGAGGTCACGACAAAGAAGATGACATCACAAATGGGTGAGGCGCTTGGGCGTATCTTAGAGTACCACGCGCAACAGGCATTTGACAGTATCGACGAGAAAATTTCGGGTCTTGATTCTGACAACTCAAACTCGGCCGTGCTCGAACAGTTGCGCGAGATTTTCACACACCAACAGGAGCAAACGCAGGTGCTTATCAACGCGATAACCCACTTGCGCGAACAGCAAGAAATCGAGTTCCGCGCAATGAGGAAGTAGGTATAGAAGTAACTATATAACAGAAGGAAAATTCAGTGGCGAAAATGGAGATTCTCGAACAATTTGAATACGCACTGCCGCGTGTGGCTTCTGACACCGAGAAGCTCGTCATTGAGTCGTATATGGACTTTGACGGGCGAATTCGTCTTACGAACGCGGGTGGTGGGACATTACGCGGCACGATAACAGCCAATTCGCCGCTGATACGTTTTGAACCCGCGAAATTTCACGGTAATGATATTACGGTAAACTTCACGTATTTGCTTGATACAGACCACCGTACCGAGGTTATCCAGACCGAGGCGCTTGTTACGTCAAACGGGGGAGAGTTAAGGATACCGATAATCATTCGGATTGCCACGCCGCTTATTACGGATGACGGCGAAAGATTGGCGGCTCTCAAAGACTTCTGCAATTATGTCAAGCGCAAGCCGAACCCCGCGCGCCAGCTATTCATGCGGCCGTCATTCGTCGAATGGCTCATGAATTTGAACTTTGAACCAGCGGAATTAGATTTTTATGAAAAACTATGCGAAGACGTAAACCGCGAACGCGCCGTTGATAACTTCCTAATAATGCAGAAGCAGAAGGCGCGTTGTCACTTGCGCTTGCTAAAGACCGACGTTTATGTTGACATACGGGCATTTGAAAAGAACATCATCACGGGCGAGATAGCGTTTGAGCGCGTCGGTTGGGGATTTTTAGAAGCTAAACTGCTGATTCCTAAGAGTTGTAAGTGGGTCATGCTTTCTGACTATGAAATAAACGGCGCGAGTTTCGACGACAGTGGGATTTGCAGAATCAATTATTTTATTGACACCGCGAAATTACCCGCCAACTACGCCGAACAGGCGGTCATTATCACGGGCGAAAGTCAGCGCGATTTGGAGTTTCAAATCATTGCGCATGTGATGAAACCCGTTGATGCACAACTGTCAAAGGTGTGTTATTTAATGGAAGACAGCGGCGAACTGATTATAACGAACAACTCTGCGCGTGACCTTTTGATAGAGCTGGAATCGTCAGAAACATTCGTAAAACTCTCAAATACGCGCTTCTATCTCGCGAAATCCGCGCGTATACCGTTTGATGTGCGTATGAGTATGCTCCAATCGGCGCAACTCATGCTCACGAAACAGCCCACCATCAAAACCACGATAACGCTAACCTATCAGGCGGGCAAACGCTACATCGAGCGCATACCCATCTACATAGGCGATTTGCCTTATATCGAAGAGGAAAAATGAGTATTCTTCGCAGGCCACGAAAGGCACCCAAATTTTATAACGACGAACATGCACGGCTGGCAGGCTTCACGCTGGCCTTGTCCCATTACGCCGATTTCGCGATAAACGGCGATACAGACGCCCTTCAAAACGCTTACAAGTACGCGAACCGTGCGCTGGAGATTAACAGCGCGGATTTGGCGAGTTATTTATTGACAATTATCTTGAACTGTGACCTAAACGAACCGCGTCAAGCGAAAGAGGGGCTAAACCTCATCAAGCCCATGCGGGCGTATTTTAAGACGCAAGACAACGACGAGTATGCGGCGTATCTGTTCGCTTCGGCATATTATACGCTGAATTATGGCATTGGCTTGTTCGCCAAAGGCTCGATAAAGCAGTTGGTGGAGTGGAATAAGGCGAAACCGAGCAATGCGGCTGACTGTATGATAGCGTACTTGCTTATCAGTTTCACCGAAGAGATTGAAGAAGCAGTAAATTACCTCGATGCGGCCTATGATGAGGGGTATCGAGGGGTTTTCCTGTATATTACGCTCGGTAAGTTGATTATGGAAAAACAACTGCCCGCCGGTATGGGGCATCTGTTTGGTGCGTTTGCTGCTTGGGGCGCGACACATAACCTTGACATGCCGCGTTTGTTGGAGCAACGACGCCAGTATATCAAGAACAGCGCGTTTGCGGCATACCCGAAAGCATTTGAAAAGGTTTATGAAGGCTACAAAGCGGATTGGCTTTTAGAGTTGATTTGCGCTGACATGATAAAGAATGATGACATAAGTGAAAACGCGTACACCTATTATCGTGAGTATGCGGCGCGTCAGTTGGAATTCAAAGGCAGTGCCACGGCGTTAATTCGGGCGGCATATAAACACAACCGCCCAGCGATTCCGCCCAATGCGGTCGCGTCTTATTTGCGTGAGCAGAAGAACGAGGTCGAGTTTGAACAGAAGCCGTTTCTTTACGCGGCGGTCTTGCGCCAGAAGGCGTTGAGCGCGTTTGTTGAGCCGATGCGTGACCAGATTCTGGCGTATGCGGATTACGCGCTTGAAAACGGGCTTAGAACTTCTGAACATTACACTATTTATCTGTATTGTATACGGATGAAAGATTCTGTGCCGGAAGCCTTGCTTAATCACGCAATGCGGGCTGTTTTTAAGGACTTGTTCAAAATTAGGTTTTCCGTCCCGTCAACGTCTGCCACGCGCCTGTTAATCCTTGACCCTGACAAGCGCCGACCGCTCGAAATTGATGTAAAGAATAACGAATGTGAAGCCATAATCGCTGGTGACAAGTATACAGTTATGGCGCAATCAGACAGCGGAAAATATCTGTTTGAAACGGAGTTTACCGCTGCGCGATTGATTGAACAATGCGAAATAGGGGTTTATTTGACACTGTTCAATAGCGGTTATGTGTCTGATGAACTGCTTATTGCGCTTTGTAAGGCATATATCGGTCTTGAAAACTGCCCGGACGAGGCGATACCCGTCTTTGAAGCCGCGCGGAAGTTGAAGGTTTTGTCTAAGCAGAACAAAAACGCCGTGACAATCGCTCTGGCGAACGCCTACGCTGTGCGCGGCAAGGATAAAAAGGCAGTGACACTTTTCGCCGAGGTTGAGGAACAGCGCATACCGCGCCGTTATCTTGACCAGATGTTGTTGTCGCATATACTTGATGACAAATTCGATACGGCAGTCAAGCTCATCAACCGTTATTCACATTATATCACTGACAAAACGCTGAACTTTGCTGTAAAAGAGCTTTCGGCGACAAAGCGATATGACGCTCAGATAGCGACAGCGGCGTATACATTGTTGAAGAAGACATGGTATGACGCAGACCTTAAACGCATTGTATTACAACACTTCAGCGGTTCGCTCGCGGCTTGGCTCGAGCTTTGGCAGGCGTTTGCGACAATGGGCATTCTCGAACCCGAACTGGACGCAATCATTCTAAACAAAGCGCTGAATATGCGCGTGAGTGACTCGGGCGTTCAACGCGTATTCAGGCAGGCAGTGGCTGAACAATGTGAAAAAAATACGGTTTTGGGCTATGCAATTTACTTGATTTATGAGATAATTAGAAACGAAAAGATGCCGGACGCCGAAACACTTGTTACATTAGAAGAGTTGTATAAATCGGCGGTAGATAACGAGTATAAACCCATTTGGGGTTATGGGCTTGTTGCGGCATACGCAAGTGGCATGAGAACGCCAGACTCAGAAGCCGTGACACACGCCGTTCTCGATTATGCCGCCGCAAATGGCGTAATTTGGGCGTTTTTTGCCCAATTAAAAGACAAAGGCAAGCACGCTGCGTATATAGATAAAAATCACCCGTTTGTTTACACGTCTGAACCCGGGAAAACGGTCAAGCTATACTACTTGACCGAGGGCGCGAAAACCTATCGCTCGGTCGATATGACATACCAGCGTTTCGGTCTTTACACGGCGCATATACCCGCGTTTTACGGCGCGAAAGTTCAGTACTTTTTCAGCGAACAAATGCACGCCGGCAGCGTAAATACTAAAGTCGAGGAAATTGTGTTCGACAGGTTCAAGCCCATGAAAACGCCGCCCGAAAGTAGCGACGTGTTCTATCGGATAAATGAGGCGCTGACGCTAGAGGCGATGTTTAGATATGAGGCTGTTGAGGAGATAATTCAAGGGTTATTGCGCGAAGAACCACTGTGTATGGGTGAACTTTTGTAGATATATAAGGAGGAAATTATGGGCACTATTGGTTTGGATATGGAACGCGGTTTGTTTTTGGGTATTGACTTCGGTACGACAAACTCGGTTGTGAGTATTTTCAACTTCAAGGACGGCGAGGCACAGACGATTCCGATAGACGGAAGCAACATCTTCCCGACGGCGATTCAGTTTGAGTCTGACCCGGAGGACGATACGAAGCTTGTTCGAATTTTCGGCGTTCAAGCTAAGGAATCGGCGATTATTAACCCACAAAGCACGATTTTGGCGATTAAGCGCCATATGGGCTCTGATGATAAAATCAAGGTTGTTGTTGACGAAAAGGATTATTTCTTCACGCCGCAACAAATCGCGGGCGAGATTCTCGGTTACCTAAAGATGAGGGCTGACGAATACGCGCAAGAGGAACTCGGGCTTGCGGGCGAATTTTCGGGCTGTGTTATCACTGTACCCGCCAACTCGACGGACAAGCAGAAGAAAATGACGAAAGAAGCCGCGATTTTAGCGGGTTTTGATGAAGACAGTGTCTACTTACGTCTAGAACCGGCGGCGGCGGCGATTCGTTATGCGGTTGACGAAACGAAGGAGAAGAAGATTCTCGTCTATGACTTTGGCGGCGGCACGTTTGACGCTTGTATCCTCCAGATAACGGTCAACGAAGACAACGAGCCAAATATCTCGATACTTAGCACATACGGCGACAACAACCTCGGTGGTTATGACGTTGACCGTATCATGATGGACATTATATATGAAGAATTCCGTAAGATTACGAATCACGAGATAGACCTGTTTGATATGGACGCAGATGACGGTGTGTCGAAGCGCCAGAAGTTGGTCGCGCTTTCCAGACTACTTTCAACGGCGACAACGGCGAAAGAGCGCCTTTCCTCGCTGAAAAGCACGAAGATTACGCTTGCGCCGTTCATTCAGGAACCCAGAATCGTAAACATCAATATAGATATAACAAGGGAAGATTTCTATTCGCATAAGCGTGTGAATGCTCTTGGCGATTCAGCTGACGTGTTTGATAAGTTTGAGGGCAAGAGCCTGCTTGATTTGGTTCAAGGCACGCTCGACTGTGTTGACAAGTGCCTTGAAGCGGCCGGGCTTACGGCGGCAGAGATTGACGAGGTGTTCCTTGTCGGCGGTAGCTCTAGCATTAACGCAGTCAGTGAGCGCATGGCAGAGAAATTTGGCAAAGAGCCGTTCCGTTCGCGCATTTCGCCCGCGCTTAGTATCTCACAGGGCGCGGCCTACTACTGCAATATGATTATGATGCCGACTGTCAAAGGCCCGACAGTTACTGAAAAGACGATTCATCCGCTAGGCCTTGAACTCGCCGGTCGTAGATTCATGGAGATTGTGGCGCGCAACCTGGATATTCCGAAAGACGGGCTGACGATTGAAGCATCTGAACTGCTCACGACTAACTTTGACAACATAACGAGTATGGCTATCGTGGTTTATGAGAGCATGAACCCATCCACGACAGGCAAGACCGCGCTGGTCAGCCATGACGGCATGAAACGCCTTGCCGGTACTTCACTTCGCGGCATTCCGGCGGCTTCACGTGGCACTGAAAAAGTTAAGGTTATCTTCAATATCGGTCAGGATAACATCCTCCGTGTGACAGCGCGTTCGATGAGTGTTGACGGCGTTGTGACTGAATTGGCTGTTGACGAGTTGTACGAATAATTTAGCGATATAGGGGCGGGGCATCCCCCCGCCCACATTGTTTTAGATTGGAGTATTCTCCTATGCCCAACAACAACCTTGCGCTACGGCAGATTTATGAGGCAGACGCGGGCGTGTTTAAGCGTTTTAGGCAACTTGTTGCGTTACGCGACGACTGTGTGAAGAAAGCGCTGGACGTGCTGTTTTTTGCGATGAATTTGAATGTCAAAAGCGCTTATTCAGATGCTGTAAGACCGTTTCTCGATATGGGGACAGACGCATTCGCCGTGCTCATGAAGTTGAATAAGATGTATGGCGATATAATGAAGCTGGAGCCGGCATTCAAAGGCGCGATACTGTCGAAGCATTTGACGGGTCTGCTTGAAAATATATTCAGCATAATCGGTTCGCGCCGCCGCAGTATGGAATTACGCGCGCCTTTTTTGCCAGACACCGAAAGCCCCATACAGTCTGAGGGTCACGAAATCATCGAACGCTACCAGAGGTCGCTGAACAACAACATGCAGATGCTCGCGAAGCGTTTTATATATAACTATTTTGTCAGCGGCAACGACAGTTTCAATTTGAGTATTCAAGGGCTTGTCGGTGACGCGCTGGATAGCAGTTTCGGTCTTGTCTATAAGGCATATGCGGAGAGCGTTTATTTCTGTGTAATGAACTTTTCTGATTTGTCGAAGCGAAAGCTACTCGGTTATTATTCGCGGGCTTTGGCTGAAGAGAAGCGGCTTATTGACACGACTATTGCCGAGAAGATAGCGCAATTGACACGCGAGGCTGAACATGCGTTTATTTTGTCGGATTATAAGAAGCAGTTGCAGAATTTGATTGAACTGCTGAATACCGCGAGTGATACACTGAATACCGAGTGTAACCATTTGTTGACGACTTTGCCGAATCAAGAACGCGGTCAGCATTACTATGAAAGTGCGATAATGCCAGAGACTGCTTTGCGAACCATGCTTGAAAAGGCAGTGGTTGAGTACGCGGGCGGGTCTACATCCGGGCTTCCGGGTATGATTGAAGACTATAATGTGGTTTTGAAGTCTTCACAGAATGCGATTGATGCGTATATAAAGGAACGTTTGCGCTTCTCGCTTGCTGTTGACCAATACCGTTTGGAGCAGGACGCACTTTATGAGTTGAACCGCCAAGCACGTATGTTCACGGGCGTGGCTGAAAGTATGATGGCGGCTTTTGCGCGCATTACGACTTTCTACGACAATCACGCAGCTATGTTTGAGGATAGCAGTCAGTTTGAGATAATCAAGGGCGTTTCGGAGTCAATCAGCATTAAGAACGAGAGCATCAAAGAAAACCTCGACATGTTTATGGAAGAAACCCAGCCCATAATCGCGGCATTGTCTGAATCAGACGCGGAAGTGCCCGAAGATATTATTGAAAGCCTATTCGCGACTGTTCGCGAAAGGATTTACAATACGTTGAGCCAGACAGCGACAGATGACAGACGACAATTGGCTGTTATACGTAAAACATTTGCGGAGATATTGTCCGCTGATACGACCAAGGATAAGCTAGAAGCCCTAGAAAAACGCCGACAACACCTTGTCAGCGGTATGCGCAAGAAGACGGAGAACTTTTTGCGTGACAGCTTACTGTTTGAGGTAAGCACTTTTGAGGAAATCAACCACTATTCCGTATCGCGCTTGTTAGAGTCAGAAGACGAACACGTGTTAGAGTTCGCGCGGCTCAACCAAGAATGCCTTGCCGAAGTGGATAATATATTGACAGCTTCTGATATTGAGCCGATTCGCCCGAAACCGTTTGACGCGTTCAACGGTCGCGAGCACGAGGTTCTCATGGCAGAAAAGCAAGAGGGTTTCAAAAAGGGTCAGATTATCAAGCTCATGAATTCGGGCTATCGTTATGGTGAAAGCATTCTAATCCGCGCTAATGTAATTGCGGCGAAGTAGGCGGCGGTGAAAAATGAGTTGGCGCAGGTTTAAGGATTTATTCAACAGGGTTGCCCCCGATGAAACACACTTCATTTTGGGCGTAGATATTGGCAACAACTCAAGCTGTATCGCGCAGTTTGATAACGTGCGCCGACAGCCCGATTTGATTGACCTTTCGGGCGGTTATGGGAAGCCCACAGTGCCGACCATGCTTCAATATGACAGCGAAACCAAGGAATGGATTATCGGCGAATATGCCGCCATCAGCCAGAGTAATCGCTCGGTCATAATAACGGACTGTGTGAAGCGGCTCGGCACGGGCATGTACTACGAGATAGAGGGGAAGATGCTTTCAACAGCCAATGTGCTTGCGATTTTCTTGCGCGAACTCATTGGGTTTTGTAAGAATATCAACCCCAAGGCCGAAATTGCGGCGATTTGTGCGGGTATTGAGGTATTAGTCAGCGAAGAAGCGCGGGAGGAACTCACGAAAGCGTTTCGTGAAGCGGGTTTCGAAAAAAGTGTCATCTTCGCGTCTGACCGCGAATGTATTCTGAAATTCTTCTATAATAAGTTGGACGAGCCCGACTTACCGCATAAGGCGGTAATACTCGACTATGGATATACAACCATTACGGGCGGCGTGTATGAGATAAGTAATATAGAAAACCAATTTGGCGCGGACAAGCTAAACGCGGAGTGTTTGAGCTTTTTATATGAAGAGGAAATAGCCGCCAAACTACTTGACGAACGTGTGTTCGCGCTACTGACGCGTCTGTATTGTCAGAATCAGCGCAAAGAACCTGATGCACTAACGCAGGAGAACAAAAACGCGATACGACAATTCGCGCTTCAACATAAGGACTTATTGTTTGGGCAAGGGATTAGCGCAAAGCCTGTCAAGCTTTATTACAACTTTGTTTACCCGCCTTTCGCCGCGACAATCACGAAGCAAGACGTTGACAATGTAATCAATGGTTTCGGGGAAAAGCTATTTGTGTTCTTGTCTGATGTGTTGGGCAAGGCAACACCCAAACTTAAACCCGAGGAGATACGGTATGTAATTCTCACGGGCGGCGGTTTTGAGATGTTTTGGGCGCGTGAGATTGTCGAGCGCATGTTCCCACATTCAGAGATTGTGAGCATACCGAATGCGAAAAGCCTTATCGCGCAAGGCGCGGCGTTACTCGCGGCGGACAAGTTGGGGCTTCAAGGTTCGTTGCCCGTCATGGTTAAAGACTTGCCCCGCGTGAAAACAGATATAGGCGTTATGGCGCAAGACAGCGGGCGCGAACGTTTCATACCGATTCTGGAGCGCAACCTGTTCTGGTGGCAATCGAATAGCTCAAAGGTGTTCGTTTTCACAGACGAGGTAACAAACCCCGTCACAATAGAATTGTTCACGCGCAACGAGTTTGGCGAGGTTCAGCCGTTAAGACGACTTACACTGCCGAACATGCCTAAGCGCCCGAGGGGCGTCACAAAACTAAAACTATCACTGGAATTTATCTCACAACGCGTACTTTCCGTAAAAATCAATGACTTAGGCTTCGGCGAGATGTTCC
This sequence comes from uncultured Defluviitaleaceae bacterium, assembly GCA_964583165.1. Lineage (GTDB taxonomy): Bacteria > Bacillota > Clostridia > Lachnospirales > WRAX01 > CAZOVK01. The sequence continues at coordinate 20,953 of CAZOVK010000008.1, forward strand.
CGCCGACAGACTATTCACAAAAATATACTATAGAGGTGACGGCATAGCCGCGCCTACCGATTGGGGTTGTTTCTTTTGAGCTGGGAGGACTACAGAAAACGCATAGAGGAGGCGGGTCTGCCCGAAGACTGGTATGTTCTGGGCATCGACCTAGGCACGACGAACTCCGTTATCAGCTATTGGGATAACTCGTCGAAAAAGCCCGTGCCCATAGATATGTCAAACGGTTTCGGGCGCGTGCCGTTGCCGAGCGTCGTTCAATATCGAAAGGATGACGGCGATGAGGGCGAATGGGTCATCGGCGAGGAGGCCTACCGCTCGATAGAGATTTACCCCGAAACGACGATACGTTCAATAAAGCGCAAGATGGGCACGAATGAGAAGGTGCATTTGGACGGTAAGGACTACTTGCCCGAGGAGATAAGCGCCAAGATTCTTGAATCGCTTGTCGCGCATTGTCAGAGTATTAACCCGAAAGCAGAGATTGCGGGGCTTGTCGTGAGTGTGCCGTATGACTTTGATGATGCGGCGAGAAAGGCGACTGTCCGCGCGATTGAAATGGCTGGTTTAGCTGACAAGTTGATTTGTCTGATTGAGGAACCTAAGGCAGCGACATTGGCGTATAACTTCCGTCATACAATGAACTTTGGCGAGAAGATTATGGTATTCGACTTCGGCGGGGGTACGCTCGACATTACGCTGTTCCATGTTGCCGCGAAGGAAGACGCCAGTATTAAGTTGCAGGTTATTTCAGAGGGCGGCGAGGCTTACCACGGCGGCGACAATGTGGATGAAACACTTGCGGATAAGTGCTTCGAGTATATCAAGGCGAAAACGGGTCAAAACAGGGAAGATATAGCGATAGAGAACCAAGTGGGTGTTACGGTTCTGGCGCGTGAGGTCAAGGAGCGTTTATCAGGGCTGAAAAACTTCCGCATACCGTTCACGTTCTGTATACCACCGTTTGTTGAAACAATGACGCGCGAAAACTTTGAAACGCTCATTGAGGGGTTCATAGAGAAAACGAAAAAGCTCGTGCTTCGCGCTATGCGTGACGCGTATACGGGGCCTGTGTCACCCGATGAAATCGGGCGCGTGCTTCTGGACGGCGGCTCATCACAAATGCCGTGGGTACGCGATATGCTCATGGGGATTTTTGGGGATGAGAATAAAATCTATTCATCTGACCGCCCCGCGCTTGACATCTCAATCGGCGCGACATACTATGCGGCTATGAAGATGGGCTTACTCGCTCACCCCGATATGGAAACGGAGAAATTCTCTGTTGAGTTTGAAGTTACTATCCCGCATGATATAGGGTTTGAGATACAAAACGGCGCGAAGAAATCGTTTTTTGCTATGATTCGTCGCGGCACACCCTATGCAGTGGCGAAAAAAAGTCAGAATTTCACGCTCTCGGGTGACTCAGAAGAGGATATGACCACATTCGGGCTGAAAATCTTAGAGCGTATTCATAAAGATGATAAACTGGAACAATGTAAACTCATTGGCGAGGTTCAGATTGTGGGCTTGCCGAATCGCCCCAGCGGAAAGACGAGATTAAAAATTACGCTGACGGCGGAGGAAGAGGGCGGTTTAATCAAGGGTAATGTCACTGACTTAGGTTGCCCCGAAGACTACCCACCCAGCGGATTCAGTGAGAATTTCTCACCCGAACGCTTCACAAAGACGATAACCGACGCCACAGGCGCAAAGGGGGAATAATATGAGCTATTTGGGTATTGACTTAGGAACCACTAACTCTGTTGCAATTATATACCGTGACGCAAAGGATTCGCTCGAAGTTGTTCGCATAGACGGCACTGACGAGATTCTGCCTTCAGTCGTAAGTTACTCGGCCGAAGAGGGCTTCATTGTCGGCGCGGAGGCCAAGGCTGGCGCGATTATCTATCCCGAAGCCACGGTTATGAGCGTGAAAAGGCTCATGGGGCAGAGTGAACCCATTGTAATTGGTTCAATGGAGAAACTGCCCGAAGAAATCAGCGCGGAGATATTGAAGAAACTTAAAAAAGCCGCCGAAGAACAGGCGGGCGAGCGCTTTGACGAGGTTGTTATTACGCACCCAGCGTACTTTAATGACCGTCAGATTTATGCGACACAGCAGGCAGGTTTATTAGCGGGCTTCAAGAATGTGTTCTTGTTGAGCGAACCACTTGCGGCGGCGATTGAGTATGGCTTTAAGCAGGGTTATGCCCAGACGCTAATGGTCTATGACCTGGGTGGCGGCACGTTTGACGCTTGCGTTCTGAAAGTGTCAAAGGACGAGAACGAGCAGGAGATTTTCCAGGAGTTGTCAGACGTTGGCGATATGAACCTCGGCGGCGACGACTTTGATGCGGAGATTATCCGCATGATGAAGGAGCGTTTCCGCGCTGATTCGGGTATTGAGATTGACGAGTTGGATATGGCGAGTCGCAGACGCGTCATCCAGAAGCTCAAAGCCGAAGCAGAATCTACGAAACACAAACTATCTAACACAAATAAAGCATCTATCAGAATAAACCCACTCTTGATTCACGAGGGTGTACCTAAGAATCTGACGCTTGAACTCTCGCGTGATGAATTTGAGGCCATGATACGTAAGTATGTTGACCGTAGCCGCGAGATTGTTGAAGAAGCGCTCAAACGCTCAGGCAAGGCGGCTGATGAGATTTCAAAGGTTATACTGGTCGGCGGTTCGACGCTCATACCGATGGTCAAGCGCATGGTCGCGGGTTTCATCAAAGAACCCTACCGCGCGACAGACCCCGCGAAGAGTGTCGCTATGGGCGCGGCTATATACAACTATCTGATGCACTTACCCACAAGTAATGTCAAGGTTGGGCAGATTACACGTCAGATTTTCGGCACAGAAGCCATTGTCAATGTGGCGACAAAAGAAAAGGGCTTAATCCCGATTATCCCAATGGGTACGCCGATACCCGCGCGTATCTCTGACTCGAATTTCGCGAGTATGTCGGGCGCGCATGGCGTCAATGTTGACGTTTATCAGTGGGAAAGCGGCGCAGAAGCCGACCGCAAGTATATCGGTTCGGTTATGCTGAGTGGGCTGACGGGCACGACACAGATTGAAATAACTTACGCGATTGACGAAAACAACCTGTTTGAGGTCTACGTCAAGGACTTGTCAACAGGGCGTGTTGAACGCGCTGATTTCGACAGAACCAAGACAAGTGCGCCGCCGTCACGCCCCGCGACGCTGGAGAGCGTAAACATTGTGTTTATAATCGACACAACAGGTAGTATGGACACGTATATCAACGGTGTTAAAGACAGAGCGATTGAGTTCTCGGAGATTCTTAAATCAAAGGGCGCGGGCTTCAAGCTTGGGCTGATTGGCTTTGGCGATTTGCTGGAGAAGGAGAAGCCGAGTATCTACAACTTCACAGAGGACGTGTCGAAATTCCAGCGTCAGGTTAAGAATATCCCGCGGACTTATGGTGGCGATATTCCTGAGTCTTCTCTTGACGCGCTCGAAACGGGTGTCGCGCTTCTTGAATCTAGCAAAGCTGATGGTTTCACGAAAAACATTTTTATACTCATCACAGACGCACCGCCACATGTGCCTACAGTCAGCGGGCGACAGGTTTCTGACATCTGTGAGCTTTTGAAATCGCGTGGTATAACAACTTATGTCGTCGCGAAGAAAGACAAGATGAGTATCGAGTGTTACGACCCGATTACGCAACCTGATGGCAAGTATTATGACTTGCGTGATAAATTCTACGATATTCTCGACAATATCGCTATGAGTATTGCTGAACTGATTCGTCTATAAACTGGTGTGAATATGACCAACCTTTCACTTGCGGCCACGCAAAAGGAAGTTAAACAGCCGTTTTGCTTCACGGTTACGCGTATCAACGTGTATTCCCTGGAGGAAGCCGCGTACCATTGTTATAGTTATTACAGCGAATCTGCCGACGATTTCTTGGGTGACACCTTCCTTGAATGGGTCAAGGATACGCTCGAATTGCCGTTTATAGCCTCCAAACTGCGAAAGTTGCGGGGGCTTTCGGCTTTTTCTGATAGGCTCATTGGTTTTATTAAGCTTTGCGGTTGTAGCCATTATGGGCTTGACACGTTGCGCCATAGTGTCGCGAATTGGGAACAACGCAAGGATTGGGAGAAACTCAAAGAACGCGCTGATTTCCTATACAATCACGGCGAATACGAGGCCGCGCTCAAAGCTTACCGCGTTGCGGCCGAACAAACCGATGAAGCAAGGGTTTGGAACAATCTGGGTTTGTGTCTTATGAAGCTACGCCGCGCGAAGGAAGCGGCTGTGGCTTTTCAGAGCGCGTCAAAATGCGCCGAGTCAGCGTATCAATGTACGATTAAGCTGAATCTTGCCGAGGCTTACATAAACGCAGGCAGTACAGAGTTAGCGGACGCGCTGATTACCAAGATAATCGAGGACTATGGCGCGACGGCCGAAACATGTTATTTGCGTGGCTGTTTAGAGATTTCGCGCGGTCATGCGTTGAGCGCGGCGACATTTTTTGAAACGGCTATCAGCGTTAGCGACAAGCCGTTGTTTAGGTACGCAACGGCTGATTGTTATGTGAAGCTACGATATTACGACAAAGCGTTGGCGGTACTTGAACTTATAGAGAACAAGGACAAGCAGTTTTTGATTGCGCAATCGCGAATTTACGCTGCGGCGGAAAACCTAACGGCGGCCATACGTTGTATGGAGCGCGCGCTCTTGGCGTACTCAAATGATGTAGAGATTTGGCGACTTCTTGCTATGTACCATAGGCTGAACATCAATCTTGACAAGGCGTATTCAGCGATTGTGAAGGCCAAGCAAATCGCGCCCGATAACCTGCTTGTGATGCTCGAAGCGGGGCGCATTCGTAAGGCGCAAGGCAAGGTCAAGGACTATCAAAACGCGCTACGGGATTTGTTGAAGCAACTACAAGAGAACTATTTTGACGCGTGATGTATGGAGGTACAATGAATATTAAGGTATTTATGTCAAGCCCGCGACTAGACGGCAACACCGCAGAGTTATGCAAACCATTTATTGATGAATTGCGAAATGCAGGCGCAAACGTCGAATATATCACACTCTCAGGCAAAAACATTGCCCCATGTCGTGCTTGTTACGCGTGTCAACATGTTTCGGGTACATATGGTTGCATACAACAAGATGACATGCTGTCAATCGTTCAAGAAATTATCAGTGCCGAAGTCATTGTGTTGGCAACACCTATCTACACATGGTATTGTACGACTGAAATGAAAGCTATGCTTGACCGCCATTATGGACTTAACAAGTTTTACGGTAAGGCCAGCGGTTCTCTATGGGCGGGGAAGGGTGTCGCAATCATTGCCACTCATGGTTATGAGCGCGAATACGCCACTGAGCCATTTGAGATAGGCATTAAGCGGTTATGTGAACACTCAAAACTACAATACCTCGGCATGTATTCGGTTCGCGACGAAGACAACAAAGCCAGCTTTCAAACCGTTCAAGCTCAAGAAGGGGCGAAGGCGTTCGCGCGTATGATTCTGGATTTCAACACAAATGACCGCCCGTAAGCGGTCATTTGTGTTATACTCTATAGTTAAAACTCTGCGTTCTTTGCCGTGCGAGGGTAGGGGGTTACGTCACGGATGTTCGATACACCTGTCAGATACATAACGAGGCGTTCAAACCCTAGACCATAACCTGAATGTACACAACCGCCGAAGCGCCTAAGCTCCAAGTACCACCAATAATCTTCCTTGTGAAGCCCCATTTCAGCAATGCGCTTTTCGAGCATGTCATAACGTTCTTCACGCTGACTGCCGCCAATTATCTCGCCGATGCCGGGTGCGAGTAAGTCCATTGCCGCGACGGTTTTACCGTCATCGTTCATGCGCATGTAGAACGCCTTGATGTCTTTGGGATAATCGGTGACAAAGACGGGGCGTTTGAAGTGGATTTCCGCAAGGAAGCGTTCGTGCTCGGTCTGAATGTCCATGCCCCATGAAACGGGGTATTGGAATTCGGTTTTGGCTTCCTTCAAAATCTCAATCGCTTCTGTATAGGTCACATGGGCGAACTCTGATGTCGCAACATGCTGTAAGCGTTCAATCAAGCCCTTGTCAACGAAGTTGTTCAAAAACTCCATCTCTTCGGGGGCGTTTTCTAGCACGTAGTTGATGATGAACTTCGTCATTTCCTCGGCAATAGCCATGTTGTCAGTCAAATCAGCGAATGCGATTTCCGGCTCTATCATCCAGAATTCGGCGGCGTGGCGCGTCGTGTTTGAGTTTTCAGCGCGGAAAGTCGGCCCGAACGTGTAGGTTTTGCCGAACGCCATCGCGAAGGTTTCAGCCTGAAATTGCCCTGTTACAGTCAGATATGATTGCCTGCCGAAGAAATCCTTGGAGTAATCTACGTTTTTCTCGGCATCAAGCGGCGGGTTCTTGGGGTCTAGCGTTGTAACAGAGAACATCTGCCCCGCGCCCTCAGCGTCACATGCCGTGATAATCGGCGAATGGCAATAGACATACCCGTTGTCATTGAAATACTTGTGGATGGCATATGCCGCGAGCGAGCGCACACGGAACACAGCTGAAAACATATTTGTACGAGGGCGCAAGTGGGCTATCGTACGTAAGTATTCCAGCGTGTGGCGCTTCTTTTGAATCGGGTAGTCTTCGGGTGAGTCGCCGAGAATCTCGATAGCCTCGGCCTTCAGCTCAAATGGCTGTTTCGCGCCCGGGCTTTCGACAACTTCACCCGTGACGACCATGCTTGAACCCAAGCCAATCTTCGCAATATCCGCAAAGTTGCTTAGATTATTGGCAAACACCACCTGTATATTCTTAAAATAACTGCCGTCGTTCAGCTCAATGAAGCCGAAACTTTTGTTATCGCGGACTGTGCGAACCCAGCCGTGAAGCGTCACGGTCTGACCCAAAAAGTCAGCCGTCTTTCGGTAAATGTCCTTGACAGTAGCCCTCATGCTTTCCTCCTTCTTTACAAAAATGAAAAATTGGTATATTATCCCTTATGGGATTATCTGATTATATCAGCTTGCGGCGGCGTTTGCAAGCTATTTCTGAGGGGATTTTATGTTTCGTGAAGCTGACATGTATGAGCCGGTGAAGGCGCTCTTGGAGAAGCAAAATTACGAGGTGCATGGTGAGGTAGGGTATTGTGATGTTGTGGCGCGTGACGGAGAACAGGTTATAGTAGTAGAGATGAAGAAGCATTTTAGCAGTGACTTACTCATGCAGGCGTTGAAACGGCAGAAACTGACTGAGCATGTGTATGTCGCAATCCCGCGCCCTAAGCGAACTTCGGGTGAGCATTACAAGGGTATGTTGGAGTTGTGCAAGCGGTTGGAAATTGGTCTGATACTGGTTGCGCTAGATTCGCCGGTGCAATATGCACAGATAGTGCTCTTTCCGGGTGGAAGCGTGGCTAATAAGATTACGAAAATCGGCAAGCGTAAGCGTGAAGCGCTTAAAAAGGAGATGAACGGGCGCACGAGCGACCAAAACAGGGGAGGGAGCACGCGCACAAAGCTTTCTACGGCGTATCGCGAAAAGTGCATTTACATAGCCTGTGTTCTGGCGGCTTATGGGGCACAAAGCCCAGCCGATTTGCGCAATCTATATGGCTGTGACAAAACGGCGGCCTCTATTTTAAGTAGCAACTATTATATGTGGTTCACCCGTGTGGAAAAGGGGATTTATGCGCTGTCAGAAGTAGGCATGGAGATGTTGCAAAACCCCGATTTTCCCGAATTAGTGGAATATTATCGTGAAAAGGCACGTAGTACTTTAGTTGACAATAATAGTTTACTGTAAATCAACCTCGACGAATAGCACGCTCCACGTAAACTCTTTACCGCGGGCTACGCCTACACCCATATCTGTATAACGCGGGTTAAGAATATTCTGAAATTCCTCGTCGAACTGGAGCCACGCCTTCATAACCTCGTCAGCATTCATATAACCATAAGCGATATTCTCGGCGGCCGATTGTGCGGGGATTTTGAACAGCTTCATCATATCAAACGTCGTGCCATAGGTCAGAGAAGTGCGGCTGTAGTGCGCGGTTTCGTTCATGTCCTCGGCTTTAATGCGTGCCAGACGTGCCAGTTGCCAGTTGATATGAATGGGTTCTACGCCGTTTAATACACGGAAGTCATTGATAAGTTTGGCAAGCGTCATTTCCAGCTTATCAGATTCTTCATCACGCGGCGGAATGATAAGCTTTTCACCCACGCGAAGAACATCAGGGTCAGCTATATGTGGATTCAGTTTCATCAACTCTTTCAGCCCAACTTTGAGCTTGACCGCGACTTTCCAGAGAGTGTCACCATCTTGAACCGTATAAACACCGTCATCAGCATAACAGGTGAAGCTGAACAGGCAAAGCAGACATAATAACATTACGGTAAACCTTTTCATATTCATACCTCGTTTTTGCTTAGTATCTCAAAAATTAAAACAAATAATCGCACAAGATTGAAAAATGTGTTATAATGAGGAACATGCTGAAACTCACAAGAACGGGGGCGCGGAAATGGACGAGAAGCCCAAAGAGAAACCTTTGGCCAGTGTCGAAACTGTTGTTAGCGGAGTGCGGATGAAACTGCTCACGACAGATGACCAGAGTTACATAGATATGTTGGCGGGCAGGATTAACGCGATAATTAACACTTTCCCGGCTGTGCGCCCGTCACAGGGCGTTGATTTGCCGCATAAGCTCATACTTGCGGCGCTGGTTATTGCTGATGAAGCCTATAAGAGTGAGCAGGACATCCGCGAGCGCGAGCGCGCTCTTGCCGCGTCTGAAAGAGAAGCGGACTTGCGGATTAGCGAGTTGACATCCGAGATGGCTAAAGAACGAACAGCAAGCAAGCGCGAGATTGACAAGCTTACGAAACAATACAATGAAGCCTGTTCGGCGTTGGAACAGGCAATCAAGGAAAAGGCGATTTTGTTGCGTGAATACGACACAGCGCGGCGCGAAGCGGACAATCTTAGGCGCGAACTGAAAGATTTTGTTGATACATTCCCTAAATAGAATAACGCGAATGAGCTAAAACACTAGGTCGAACAGCTTCTGACGCACGCCGTATTCACGCATGAGCCGCAGTGTTTCTTCTGACGGGGTGGTGCGTGGGGCGTGGGTCTTGATTGCGCGTATTAAGATGTTTTTCGCTGTGTGCTCCATGTCGATAAACTCCATGACTGTTGTCTTATACCCTAAGTCAGTCAGAACTTGGGCGCGGATTGCGTCAGTCAAGAGTGCGGCGAAGCGTTCACGAAGAATGCCGTGTTTGAGCAATGGGCTGAGCGCGGCATTTTCTATTTGAGGGTTCAATTCATGTTGACAACAAGGCACTGACAGGATAACACGCGCATTGCGCGACACGGCCTTGTGCAACGCGAAGTCTGTCGCTGTGTCGCAAGCGTGGAGGGTCACGACCATATCCCAGTTGAAGTTAGACTCAAACTGTTCGATATCGCCGTTTATGAACTCCAAATTAGAATAGCCGAGTTTATCCGCAAGTTTTGAACAGCGTTCAATGACATCTTTTTTCAAGTCAAGCCCAACAATTTTGACATTCTTATGACACACTTGGTTAAAATAATAATAAAGCGCAAAGGTGAGGTAACTCTTGCCACAGCCGAAGTCTACAATTTGCGCGTTGTCGGGTAATGAATCGGCTACGTCAGCGATAAACTCAAGAAAGCGGTTAATTTGTCTGAATTTTTTCTGATAATCATTCTTAACGATACCCGTTTCTGTCATAACACCCAGCTCAACCAGAAAATCAGCGGGTTCGCCATCCGAAATGATGTAATTCTTTCGGCGGTTATGCTCATCAGTCGCTGTTTTAGTTGCTTGCTTAACTTGTACACGTTTAATGGTACATTGACCCGTTTTATTACGTAAAATATGCACAGTCTGATTTTCGGCGGTTATGTCACAAGACTTAAAACCCATGTTCCATAACTCCAAAAGCCGCGCCGCTAAACTGCCTGTATTGTCGAAGTTTTCATGCTTTACCTGTGTTCCGCTATAAATGGCGGCTTGATAACCAGCCCCATACCGCTTTACAGTAATCTTTTTTATGTCAACCTTGCCTATAGGCTGAGCGAAAGTGAGTGTAATGAAGCCGTTTTGTGCCGCTTCTGTTATCTCACGCAAAGCCGCTGAAAAATCCTGCATTTGGTCTTTCCTTTCAATGAAAATTCTGATATAATCATAGTAGAACACGCGGGGATACCCGAAATCGGAGGCAATAATGTCCCAGTTATTTGACAAGCTAGGCGCGTTTGGTCTAAAAACCGAAGAACTCAAGAACGTCACGCTCGACGACCCAAAAAAAGCAGGCGGGGCGGCGGGCGCCGCAGGGGCACCGGCTCTTAACTTAAATGACTACGTTTTCAAGCGCACATTCTCATGCCCTGTCTGTGGCAAGGATTTTGAAAACGCCGTCGTTCGTGGCAGTCGTGTGCGGCTCATCAATACGGACACTGACCTAAAGCCACTCTATGAACCCGTTGACCCGCTCTATTATGATGTAGCGCTCTGCACACATTGTGGTTACGCGGCGACGCTCGCGGGCTTTTCAAAGATTTCTGACAATGCCGCGGATGCCATCAAAGCCCAACTCTCAACTAAATTCGTACCTAAAACATATCCTTTGATATACTCGTTCGCCGAAGCTATTGAGCGTTACCAACTCGCTTTGCTCTGTTCTGTCATCAAGAATGGCAAGAACAGCGAAAAGGCATATCTCTGCTTGAAACTCTCGTGGCTCAGCCGCGACGCGAAGATGCCTGACCGTGAAAAGCTCTATCAACAACACGCGCTGAAGATGTTCATGGTGGCTTATGAAAACGAGAACTTCCCAATTTGTGGTATGGACTCGCCAACGCTGTCGTATCTCATTGGCGAACTCGCGCGGCGTGTCGGTGAATATGACACGGCTTACCAATTTATCGGGCGCGTCATCAACACACGCGGCATCAACGCACGCCTAAAAGACCGCGCCATAGACATTAAGGACATGCTGGCGGCCGATAGGAAGAAAGCGGAGCAGGAGCAACAAACACAACAGCCACAACAGCCGGAGTCAACGGCAAAGAAGCCAAAGTAGGGGCGACCGATAGTCGCCCTTTTATTATTCCTTGCCGCTCTTGCGGCGTTCTTCGTTAATCTTCGCCATAACATCGCCGTCAATCAGTGTAATGTCGTGAGCCTTAGCATATTCAACACAGCCATTCAACACGGTTTTCAAAAACACGCGCGGTACACGTACAAGCGCCTTACAAGCGTCCTCGGTGAACTTAACATCCGGGTCGGTGCGGTTGGCGGCATACAAAACGGACTGTAAATCAGCTTCTTTACCGCGTGGCACTTGCATAGCCACGGGTTTACGGAACCGTGAATACCAAAAATTGGTACTGTCACGGTAACCCCAATCCACAGGCACAGACGGGAACACATTCGCCTTCACGCCGTCAATAATCGCCTTATGGTACTTGTCCTTCATCAAGATTTTGTCAATCCTTAAGATGAAAATCGCGCCATTGCGGCTTGTGATACCGTTGAAATCATGGTAGGGCGGTTCATAACCCTCAACACAGCCGGGTGCGTCGTCTTGCGCGTTGTCTAATTCGCGCATCCATGTACATTCGAACACTTGATAACTTTCGGCAACAACAAGCGGGCGCTTGCCCTCGGCAAGCCCCTTTTCTGGCGTGAAGATACAACCGCGCATCTTCTCTTCACTCGTTTCACCGGGGAAGCCCAGGCGAACGGTTTCTTTGAAATACCGTGGCTCATCAGTTATGAAATTCAGGCTACAAACGCCCGAACGCAATAGATTCTGAGCCGTGTTTGAGCTGTTACGGCACTCTAAAATCATGGCATAATAATCGCGCTCGGCGATATAATACGGGAAACAGAGAGAATATGAGCCAAGATTCGTCTTGCCGCTCTCTGTGAGCGTGCCGACAAGTATAGTCGGCATAGGATAGAAGGCCGAGGTTTGATAGAAGTTATCGACAATACGTAAATCCTTGAAGCTGGACATCTAATCCCCCTTACATAATTCTTGTAACCGTTGTGATAATCACAAGCGCGATGGCGACAAGCAAAATCAATATAGCTATCGGGTGCGCCAGATTCATTGTCAAGCCATGGCCATATCGCTTAGGCACTATAAAGTTCGAGTCGTTTGGGTTAAAGTATGGGCCAAAATGCGATTCGCGGTATTCACGAACCTCTTCATGCGAATACGAGTGTTTCTCGCTATCTCTCATGCTAATCCCCCTCATATATAATACACCTAATCAAACGATTTCTCAATAAAAATGTTTTACAAACGCGAGCCAAAGTCGTATAATAAGCGTGTACAGATTTACTTACCAAAATCTGGGGGGTGGGATATTATGGATAAATTTTTACGCTGGGAAAACCTGAGTTGGCCCGCGCTTAAAGAGCTAGCCGAACAGAACGCGATAGTGCTTCTGCCCGTGGGGGCGACAGAGGAACACGGCCCGCATATGCCAACCGGCACGGACACATTTTTGTCAACAACAGTTGCAAACATGGTGGCGGACGTTATGCAGAAAATTGGCAAGAAGGCGATTGTCGCGCCGTCAATCAACGTGGGCGTGTCAACTAACCTCATGAATTTCGCGGGCACAATGACGCTAAAGCCGTCAACACTCATGCTGGTTTTGAAGGACTATTGCGAGAGTATCGCGAGCCACGGTTTTCGGCGTATCTTCATTATAAATGGTCATGGCGGCAACACCGCGCCGATTAGGTTGGCGCTGGGCGATATCAACAAGATGCTGGGTTTCAATGTGTTTTCAATGGATTATTATCGCTACCCCGGTTATAACGAACGTCACGCGGGTATTTATGAAACCCAACCCGGTATGGTTCATGGCTGTGAGGGAGAAACTAGCATGGTTATGGCCTATGATGAAGAGTTGGTGCTTTTGAATCACAAGGAACTTAAAGCCCCCGAAGTCGAAATCTTCTGGGCAGAGGCCGCCGGCATTATCAGCACATTCCGCGGCATTGAACATACCGCGCCACAAGGTTATCTGGGCAACCCATGCGCCGCCACGAAGGAGAAAGGCGAGCGCTTGTTCAACAAGGACGCAGAGATTATTGTATCTATTATATCTGATGAAAGACTATGGGAGGATAATGCATGAAATTTAACGAATTTCCTTACGCAAGACCCGATTTAGAGAAGCTGACATCAACGGTTCACGCGCTTATTGAGCGCGTAAAGAACGCGACTGAGCCGCAACAACTGTTCGATTGCATCCGCGAGATGGACGAAATTGGCGCAGACATTGAGTCTGACGGCAGTATCGCGAGCGTTCGTTACACACTGAACGTCAAGGACGAGTATTATCAGAATGAGCGTAAGTTTTGGGGCGAAGCCGAACCACAAATCCAACAGCTTATGAGTGATTTTATGGGCGCAGTGCTTGACAGCCCGTTCCTAAATGCGGCTAAAGAGCGTTTCGGCGCACTCATGTTTGACAACGCCATTATTCAAAGGAAAACGATTGCGCCTGAGGTTATCGCTGACCTCGCTGAAGAAGCGCGGCTTACAATGGAGTATGCACGGCTTACCGGTTCGGCGCAAATAGAATTTAACGGTGAGGTTCTTGGGCTACCCGCAATGGGCAAGTATATGGACAGCGCAGACCGCGACATGAGAAAACGCGCGTTTGAAGCGTATAGCGGTTATTTCTATGAGCATAAGGAAGAGTTTGACAAGGTTTTCAGCGAATTGGCGATTTTGCGTGAGCGCATAGCGAAAAAGCTCGGACAGGAAACCTATACACAACTAGGTTACTTGCGCATGACGCGTAATTGCTACAAACCTGAAAACGTGGCAGCATTCCGCGAGCAGGTCAAGCGCGATTTAGTACCGTTCATCAACGAGTTGAAGGCAGAACAGGCCAAGCAACTGGGTATTTCATCAATCACAATTTATGACGACAAGGCACAGCCAAAGGAATTGGATGTTAAGCCCATTGCGTTTGACGAAGAGCTATACCAAATCGGCATTCAGATGTACCGCGATATGTCGCCCGAAACGAAGGTGTTCATTGAGAGTATGGACGAGATGGGTTGCTTCGACCTCTTGTCTTACGCGGGCAAACAGCCGGGCGGTTACTGCACGTTCATTCCGCGTTATGAAACGCCGTTTATTTTCGCGAACTTCAACGGCACGACAGGTGACGTTGACGTGTTTACGCATGAGGGCGGCCATGCCTATTATGTGTACATGGCATCGCGCAAGATGGAGCTTGGAAGTCAGATAATGCCGACAATGGATATGGCAGAGATTCACTCAATGTCTATGGAGTTTATGTGCTGGCCCAGTTTAGAGCGTTTTTATGGCGACAAGACAGACATCGCCAAACGCAAACACTTGATTTCGTCGCTCTCGTTCATCCCATACGGCTGTATGGTTGACGAGTTCCAACATCGCGTATATGAGAACCCGAACATGAGTGTTGAAGACATGAACAAGATTTGGTTGGAGCTTGAAGCCGAATATCGCCCGTTCCTTGATTTTGACGGGATACCGTTCTATGCCGAGGGGCGCACGTGGCAACGTCAGGGCCATATCTATCAGGTGCCTTTCTATTATATCGACTACTGTTTGGCGCAATGTGTATCTCTTCAGTTCTTTGAACTCATGCAGCGTGAGGGTTTTGACAAGGCTTGGGAAACATACAACAAGCTAGTGAATCAGGGCGCAATGAAGAACTTTACCGATTTGCTGGATTACACAGGGCTAAAGAACCCGTTCGAGGACGGCGCTCTAAAAGGCATTATCGAAATGGTTCGCGCATGGCTCAATAAATAGAGGTGTTTATGTACGATTTTGACAAAATGCATGACAGGCGCGGCACTGTCAGCGTCAAATGGGATAAAGTCGGGGAGCGCTTCGGCAACCCCGACGCTATCTCCATGTGGATTGCGGATGCCGATTTTGAATGCCCAAAAGAGGTTGTTGACGCAATAATCGAACGCGCGAAGCATCCGATTTATGGGTATGCGTTCAGACCCGAGGCTGGCATTGAGGCGTTCATCAAGTGGAGCCGCGAGCGTCATGGTTTTGACATCAAACCCGAATGGGTGCGCATTACGACAGGCGTTACACATGGTATGGCCACGGTCATTCGCACTTTTACAGAAAAGGGCGACAATGTGCTTGTGATGAAGCCCGTTTATGACCCGTTTTTTTACGTGATTGAGGACAACGGGCGTAAGATTCTGGATTGCCCCATGATTTTTGAAGACGGGCAGTTTCGGATTGACTTCGCGGGGTTTGAAGAGTGCCTCAAAAGCGGAGTGAAACTTTTCATCTTCTGTAGCCCACAGAATCCGACAGGGCGCGTGTTCACGCGCGAAGAGTTAACCCGCATTGCTGACCTTTGTGTCAAGTATAACTGTATGGTTATGTCTGACGATTTGCATAGCGAATTCGTGACTAACGGGCACAAGTACATACCGCTTGCTTCAATCAATGATGAGATTAAGGCGCTGACTATTACGGGCTATTCACCCAGTAAAACATTCAACATCTTAGGTTTGACTGTGGCGGCGCTTGTGATTCCAAATGATGAAATTAGGGCACGTTATGACGCTGAGGATGTCGCGTTGCACGTGAAGACGAACAACCTCTTTGGAATTGTCGCGTTTGAGGCGGCGTATGTACACGGCGGACAATACGTTGACGACTTCAATACCTATGTAGAGCAGAACCGCGATTTTGTTCTTTCATATATTAAGGAAAGAATCCCGCGGATTTCGGCGATTAAGAATGAAGGTACATACCTTATGATGTTTGATTTCGCTGATTTGGGCTTAGAGGGTAGGGCGCTGGTCGATTTTCTCGCGCATAAGGCAGGCGTTGCCGTGAATAACGGAGGGGCTTATGGTGACGCGCTCAAAACGAGCGTTCGCGTAAATATCGCGTGCCCGCGCAAGACGCTTGAAGAGGCGCTTGCGCGAATTGAAACGGCAGTTAACAATTACATATAGGTGGTGTATTATGTTAAAAACAAACAGTGATAAACTCCCGATTTTGTCGGTTGAGGGTGAAGTTTGGCATCCGCGTATTTCCCCCAAGGGTATGTCAGACATCAACGGTCAGGCCTATTTCATCTCAGCCATCGGCGGTATCTGCTACAATGCAAGTATCGGAAGCCCCGCTTGTGGTTGGGTGGCTGACCATCTTGAACCGGGCGTGACAACACGCCACAAAGACAACGAGCAGAACGCGGCATACACGGGTTACAGTTGTATCGGCAACGCAGCGACGGTTGTATCGGGTGACGCGAAGGGTTCAAAGGGCTTTGTGACGGGTAAACATGGCGGTTGTGAGCATACAATGGTTTACTTCCCAACTGATGTGATTGAAAAGCTCAATATCGGCGACAAAATCGCCGTCCGCGCTTGCGGTCAGGGTTTAGAGTTGACAGACTATCCCGAAATTCTTTTGCGTAATGTCAGCCCCGAACTTCTAGGCAAGCTTAACATCGAGGAAGAGGACGGCAAAATCAAAGTTGGCGTGGCCAAAATCGTGCCGGGTGCTCTCATGGGCAGTGGCGTTGGCTCAGGTATTTTCGCAAGCGGCGACTATGATATTACCATGTTCTCTGAAGAGATAATCAAGGAATATGGTCTTGGCGACTTACGTCTCGGTGATTTGGTTGGCATTCTTGATAGCGATACACGGTTTGGTCGTTCGTTCCATGAAGGCGCGGTTACAATCGGCGTGGTTATCCACGGTGATAGCCGCTTGTCGGGGCATGGCCCCGGCGTAACGCCGTTGTTCTGCACGAAAACACCAATCGTTGAGCCGTTCATTGACCCGAACGCGAATCTTTCTGACATGTTCATAGAAAAATAACACAAAAAGCAAGCGGGGTGACCACTCCGCTTGCTTTTTGTTATCTAGTTTACCGTAAAACTTTATTGTTCTTCTTCTGTTTCTACGATTTCTAGCGGTGTTTCTTCATTTATATGTACTATCTCACGGGATTTTTCGAGTTCTTGTTCGCGTTCAAGTTCAAGTAATTGCTGTTCAAGGTTCTGCTTTTCACTTTCAAGCATTTGTTTTTCACCTTCAAGCACCTGCTTCTCATTTTCTAGAGCTTTCTTCTCACTTTGAAGTGTCTGAATTTCTTCTTTGGCGCGTACAAGCTCTCCCTCTATTTTGAGATTAGCCGACTTCAAATCCTCAACCTCAATCTCCAAACGTTCAAGCCGCATAGTCATGCCTACAGGGATATTCGCGCTTGCTTCCTGTTGGGTCGGCGCGTTTTCAGGCATAGGGAAGGCAAGGTCAAAGAAGTTGTCATAATCCGCTGTCGGCGTTTGTTGTGATTCAGATGTGCGCGCAATACTCGCTTCATAAAACGGTTTGTATAAATCGGGCAGAATCTGAATGTCCGCAAGCTCGTTTTCGTCAACGTAGACCTCTTGCGCATAAAACTCCGAACGCCGCATTTTACCTTGCGCAATAAAATCAAGCTTGGCGGGGTTCGAACAAACCTTGCCTGTATACTTGCGTGGGCGCGAAAAACTCAAACCATCATTGTCCGACACAGAATAATAAATCCCACCCGCGTCGAAGAACACATAAATCAGGTCATTAACGATATTCACCAGACACTTTTGAATGCGTCGCCCCTCCCAAAGCACAATCGCGTTCGTGTCGTTCGCGTCAACCTTGCGCTTAAATAGGAGTTGTGATGTGAAGCTGTTCTTGACAATCATAGCGGTGTAAAGCCCATCAGTTGTGGTCAAAAACGAACAATCAGCTACAGTGAAGTCACTGCCGAGCGTCTGGATAACGACTTCGCCGCCTACGGCTGTAGCGTTCAGCTCGCGATAACAGACGCTTTCGCGCTCACCCGCCTTGTTGTAAATCAAAAGGTGGTGCTCACCCGAAATATTTCTGACATAGTAGGGCGCGTGTGGCAATGGCCGAATCCGTTCAATGACCTGTGCCGGCTCCCACTTACCACGTGACACACGGCGACATTCAAGCAATTGCCCGCCGTCTGCTTCAATATTAAAAATAAGACTGATGGCGCGGTCACTACTTACGGCATGAACGAGAATCTCCGCGCGTGACCGTTGCTGATTCTTTAGAATGGTCTGCGAATTCCATTCCCCTTTTTCCTCTGACGCAAAACCCAGATGCCCGTTTTCATCCAGATAAAACAGCATGAGCCTGTCACTTTGCGATGTGTTTACCGTAAAGTTATTTATGTCTACCAGTACAGTTTTCGTGCCTTCCTTGCGCCCACGCTTGATATTTGCAGAAGTCAAGTTGCGCCCGTCCATAAAAAAACCTGTGAGCCGCCCGGCGGTGTCGTATAAAACACAGTTGTTCAAGCTATATTCCCCCTATTTACAATAATCGTTTCATCATTTACAATATGTGTGGTAGTATTATTTATATTAGAAGGAGTTGAGAATATGAGCCAAAAACAACTGATGCTCGGGAATCAGGCGATTGCGCGTGGGTTGTATGAGGCGGGCTGTACGGTCGTTTCGTCATACCCGGGAACGCCCAGCACTGAGATTACGGAGTACGCGGCGGGTTATGATTTCTATACCGAATGGGCGCCGAACGAGAAAGTCGCTCTGGAAGTCGCTATGGGTGCATCGTTTGCGGGCGGGCGGGCGATGTCTGCTATGAAGCACGTGGGCTTAAACGTGGCGGCTGACCCGCTATTCACGCTGTCGTATATGGGCGTGACGGGCGGGTTGGTTATCTGTGTTGCGGATGACCCGGGTATGCACTCGTCACAGAATGAGCAAGATTCGCGCCATTACGCCGAAGCCGCGAAGATAATGATGCTTGAACCGTCAGATTCACAAGAATGCAAGGATTTTGTCGCGCAAGCGTTCAGCTTGAGCGAAGAGTTTGACACTCCCGTGCTTATTCGGCTTACAACGCGCGTTGCGCATTCGCAAAGTGCCGTTGAGGTCGCCGAACCCGAGCCGTATACTCTCAAACCATATAAGAAAAACCCCGAAAAGCTCGTGATGATGCCACAATTCGCGCGTGGTCGCCACGTCTTTGTTGAAGAACGCCTTAACCGTCAACGCGCATTCGCCGAAACAACACCACTAAACAAAGTGGAGTATTTCAGCAAGAAAATTGGTGTGATTACATCGGGGATTAGCTACCTCTATGCACGAGAAGCCCTTGGCGAGAATGCTTCATATTTAAAACTCGGCATGGTTTACCCATTGCCGGAGCAGAAAATCCGCGAGTTCGCGGCCTCTGTCGAACGGTGTTACATAATTGAGGAGTTAGACCCGATTTTCGAGCGATTTTGCCGCTCACTTGGCATTGAGGTTATCGGCAAGTCAGAGTTTTCGTTGCTTGGCGAATACAGCGACAAACTCATTCGTAAGGTCGTTCTCGGCGAATCGACAGATTTCGTCACGCGCAACGAAGAAATCCCCGGGCGGCCGCCTGTCATGTGCGCGGGTTGCCCGCATCGCGGCACATTCTATGTGCTGAACAAGATGAAGTTAATCGTGAACGGCGACATTGGCTGCTATACACTGGGTTCGTTGCCGCCCACAAGTGCTATGGACATCAGCGCGTGCATGGGCGCGGGCGTTGCCATGACGCACGGTATGGCGAAGGCGAACCCGGAATTAAAAGCAGTGGCGGTTATCGGCGACTCAACGTTTATGCACAGCGGCATGACGGGGCTGGCAAACATCATCTATAACAACGGCAATTCGACTGTCCTGGTGCTCGATAATTCTATCACGGGCATGACAGGGCATCAAGAAAACCCGACAACGGGCAAAACCCTAAAAGGCGAACCCGCACCGGCGATTGATATTGCGAAACTCTGCGAGGCTATGGGCGCGTATGTGCTGACGGCTGACCCGTTCGATTTGAAAGGGCTTGAAGCGTCAGTCAAAGAAGCGATAGCGCATGAAGGCGCGTCTGTTGTTGTTGTCAAAAGACCGTGCGCGTTACTGAAAGGCGTGAAGTTTGGGCAAAAGCCGTACATAGACACGGAGAAATGCAAGAAATGCAAGCTTTGTTTGAAGGCGGGTTGCCCAGCAATCTCCAACAACAACGGCGTGATGGAGATTGACCAAAACGGCTGTGTGGGCTGTGGCTTCTGTCAAGGCATATGCGGTTTCGGCGCGATTGTCACGCCGTCAGAAGGGGGCAAGTAGAATGAATATGAACATACTCATCTGTGGCATTGGGGGGCAGGGGACGTTACTCGCCGCCAAGATTCTCGGCAATGCCGCCGCCATTATGAACATGGACGTGAAACTATCAGAAGTCCACGGTATGTCACAGCGCGGCGGTTCTGTAGTGACATATGTGAAGTTGTCGGATAATGCCGTGCAATCGCCGATTTTATCAGACGGCGGCGCGGATTACATACTCGCGTTTGAGATGCTGGAGGGTTATCGCAATGTTTCAGCGCTCAAACCGGGCGGGGTTATGCTTGCAAACGAACAGCAAATCAAGCCCATGCCCGTAATCACAGGCGCTTGGGAATATCCGACAGAAATTCCCGAAAAAATACGCGCCCTTGGCGTAAACCTTCACACACTGGACGCGCTGGAACTCGCAAAACAGGCGGGGAACACGCGCACAGTTAATGTCGTATTACTCGGGAAACTCTCGGCGGCAATGAACTTACCCATTGAGGTATGTGAAGAAGCTTTGCGCATGAGCGTAAAACCTGCATTCCTTGAAGTGAATCTGAAAGCCTTTCACTTAGGGAGAAACGCTTAAAAACAGTGTAGGGCGCTGTTTTCTCAACAGCGCCCTACATAGTTTACAGTAAAACAGTTACGGTTACTTATTCTCTTCTATGAATTGCTTGAAGTTTTCAAACACCTTTTGTTCAAGCTGATGCTTCAAAAATAGGTCTTTCTTCAACAATTCTTTCAATCTGTCAGACCTTTCAATCGCTATATGTTCAGGCAAGCCACACAATTCGGCTATATCATACGGCTCAATACATTTAATGGCCGCTAACACACAGGCAGGGGCGAGAATCCGCACGGCGAAAGAGGTCGCGTCATTCTCATTTTGCTCGCTCAACAACTCATTAGAATAGTACGCCGTGAAATATCCCACCTTTTGTTCAACCAAGGGTAAGCCCATCAAGATACGCCCCAGCTCACGCGCGAGAATGTAACGCGTCGTTTCGACAGGCTCAATCTTAGGGTAATAGAGGATATACCACCTATCTGTATAGAGCGAGAAGCCCTCGTTTGTCGTCGAATGCCCCGTCAATTCACAATACTTCAGCAAATCAGCGGCCTCCGTGTAACTCATAACCGTAATGCCGAGTCGTCGCGCTATCTTCATAACGCCGACAGGCAAAGCGGCTACCCGCTGCGCAATCAACAAATCCCATGACGCGTCACGCACACCTGCATATTTCCCGTAATTATTCGCGTTAATAGCTTCCACAATCAACCCCCCTTATGTTATAATACAAGAGTAGTTTTGAAAAGTCAAACAAAGCAGAGGTTAAAATGTCGATTTTATATTTTGATTGTTTCGCAGGTGTCAGCGGCGATATGACGCTAGGCGCGTTGTTGGATTTAGGGGTTTCTGAAGAGTATTTGGCAAGTGAACTGAAAAAGCTGAATCTGGACGGTTGGCGTATTGCTGTGAGCCGCGTTCAGAAGAATGGTGTAAGCGCGAATCATGTGAATGTGATTTTAGAAGAAGAACATCATCACCATCATGAACACGAAGAAAAACACGAGCATACACATGGGCAAGAACACGCTCACAAGCACGAACACACCCACGGGCGCAACTTCGCAGACATTCGTGCTATGATAGAGAACAGCGCCATTACAGACAACGCGAAAGCCCTTGCAATCGCTATTTTCCAGCGCGTAGCTGACGCAGAAGGGCGCGTACATGGCAAACCCGCAGATGAAGTCCATTTCCATGAAGTTGGCGCGGTGGATTCGATTATTGATATAGTAGGTTGCGCCATTTGTGTGGACTATCTTAAACCTACGGCAATCTACGCATCAACCATATCAGACGGTAAGGGCTTCACCTACTGCCAACACGGCATGATACCGATACCCGTACCCGCTGTCATGGAGATTTTCAAGAATCGTAATGTGCCGTTCAAACAACTGGATATCGAAAAGGAACTCACAACGCCGACAGGCGCGGCCATTGTCGCAGAACTTGCGAATGACTTCGTGCCTATGGACTTTACGGTTACGGCTATCGGTTGTGGCGCAGGCACACGTGACCTAAAAATCCCCAACGTGTTACGTGTCATGCTTTGTAAGGAGCAGGCGGACGAATCGGGCGATACGGTTACGATACTTGAAACGAACCTAGACGACGAAAAGCCCGAAATTCTCGGCTATACAATGGAAAGACTGCTAGAGGCGGGCGCGCTTGACGTATTCTACACGCCCATATACATGAAGAAAAACCGCCCCGCCGTCAAGCTCACTGTCATAGCGAAACCCACGGACGTTGCGGCGTTTGAGGAGATTATTTTCACGGAAACCGCGACAATTGGCATACGCAGGCGCACAGAAACGCGGACGGTTCTTGCGCGTGAAGCCGTCACGGTTGACACGCCATACGGTACAATCCGCGCGAAGCGCTCGATTTTTAACAATTACTCGAAGACAAAGCCCGAATTTGAGGATGCGAAAGCCCTTGCGCGCGAAAAAGGCATTCCGCTTAGGGATTTGTTGGATTAGGCTTCTTCTCGGTCATGCGCTTGTGCATAAGCCCGCCAATGCGCCCGCTTTCACGCGCTGTTAGGCTCTTCCAGCCGTAACGCTCGACCTTTTCGAGAAGCCCCAGTTCCTCGGCGATTTCATACTTCATGTTAAAATTAGGCTGTAACGGCTCTTTCTTTTCGCTCACAAAAACCCCTCCCATCAGGTTATGTACAGTATCTGTCGGGAGGGGTTAATCTATTCTCATTCGCGCCGTTCAAGCAGGACAGACGCGAGAATCCGCGCGAGGGGTTTGACGGTGTTGAAGGCTTCTTCCATGGTGTTGGTCTGTGCGCCGACTTCAATGAGAAGTGACTTAGCCGCCATATGGAGGTTGAAGCGGTAGGGCTTTATATAAATCTTACGCATTAAGCCCGGGTAGAGTTGGTTGGCGTTCAGTTGTGCGTTGAACGAGAACGCGAGGTTTTCGGGCAGATACTTATTCGGCAGCGACGCTATGGTGCGTAACGCGCCGTCTTCGCGTATCTTGCAAATGCCGTTTACGAACATCAGTTGTGCCGTAGGTTTGCCGCCAATGTCATTGACAAGCCGCACATTCTGACCAACGCCGTCACGATGCAGGTCAATTACCACCTCAATCGATGGATACTCCTCCAGCGCCTTTCGGATTACAGGCTCCATACGCTCATACGCGCCCTCTGTCAGAACCTTGCCGTCAACGAGGTCGGCGCGTGTGGTGATATGTAACGTAGACAGCCCGTAAGCGTTTGTCAACTCCAGAGCGAGCGCATCTCCGACACCTATAACACCGTCATTCAAATCATCAGGGTTAGAGTCTGAATAACCCTCATAGGCGTGTGTGTGGAAAATCAGAACCTTAGGCGCGGCATTGTCGGGCGTAATTGTTAAATCCGTTGCCAAAAACCGCTTGGCGTTGAAGTCATCAGCTGTAAACATTGTCGCGTTCTCAACCGTATAGAATCGCTTTTGAAAATATTCGGTGTCAGCGAGCATCTCTATAGAAAAGTCGCCAAGGTGTTCATTCGTAATAATCCCGCCCGCATAACCGCTGTTTTCTGTCTGATAGACGACATTGGCGCGGCTTACTAGGTTACTGTTCTGCGATAACAGCGCCGTGTCGGCATCATTCTGTTGTTCTGGGTCAGAAAAATCATATATATGCTGTGAATCGCCGTTCGCAAGCACGGTTTCGGTATCGTCAAAGAACTTGAACATACTATATAGTGGCGTATTGCTGAGTTGATAACCCGGGAGTGACTCATACAAAAGTAGGTGAATAATCGAATAACCCGGATTCAAAAGGAACAGTGCCGCGAGTAAAACCCCGGCTATAACTACGCCGGCCGCAATCCGCTTAAATAAAAAACCCTGTTGTTCCTTCATTGAATCCCTCCGTTAGTTAACCATCCTTTCGTAAGTATATGCGTATGTCTTAATTCTAATTACTTATAACCGCACCGCCATAGGCAGGTAGCCATACATGTATAAAGCCGTTCTTAACAGTATATTCGCGGTTTTCGGTTGTGAAAGAGTACAAGCTTGTCGAAATCAATGTACGCAAAACGGCGTTGTTTTCAATGCCCATGCGCCAAACAGGTATCTTCAGCTCTTTTATCTCCGACGTGTTATTCACAGCCGCTATAACCTTGTTTGTATTATCAAATCGCCCAAAAGCAAGCAAGCCATAATCCGCAACGAGATATTCCAGAGAGCCGAGTTTGAGCGCGGGGCTTTGGTTATGAATGCCTATAATCTCACGGTGGAAGTCCACAAGCATATCATCTTCAAACCCCCACGGGTATGAGCGCCTGTTATCGGGGTCAGTCCAGCCGCAAAGACCGGCTTCGTCACCGTAATACAAAGTAGGTGAACCGGGCCAACACATCTGGAGGATAACGGCCTCCATGAAAATCCCACGGTTCACATTTTGGTTAGCAGAGTATGAACCCTTCGTATGAAGCCTCCCGACTGTCATGTTCGTGCGTGTCATAAACCGTGAATGGTCGTGATTTGATAGTTGATTCATTGCCGTATAGAGCGACTGATACGACATGCGCGACATATGATAGCGCATAGCATCAATGAAAGCCCTAGGGTTATTCAACAAATCCCCACGAAACGCCTCAGAGTGCTTCTCCATGCCCGTTAAGAACCATGTGACAGGCTCCATGAACGCGTCATAGTTCATAACCGTATCCCATTCGTCACCCTTCATCCACTCTGACGGGTCACCGTAATGTTCGGCCAAAATAATTCCTTCGGGGTTAGCCGCCTTGACAGCCTTGCGAAACTCCCGCCAAAAGTGATGGTTAAACTCACGCGAAACCCCTAAATCGGCCGCGACATCAAGCCGCCAGCCATCAGCGGAGTAGGGGGGTGAAACCCATTTTTTGCCTACTGCCATTATACTATTAAACAGCGCACGCGAACCCTCAAAATTGAGTTTGGGGTGATTGTCATATCCCCACCATGCGTCATACGCGTCATTATAAGGCCAGTTTCTATCAAACCAGCGGAAATAATCGTGATAAACGCTATGCTCATCACGATACGCGCCCAACGGGTAACCGTTCTGCCCGTAGAAACCCTCTCTGTCGAGCCATTTATTAAACGCGCCGCAATGGTTAAATACGCCGTCTAAAATAACGCGAATACCCATATCATGTGCGCGTGAAACAAGCTCGGCAAACAGTAGATTGGATGCTTCTAAATTCGCGGGGTCAGTCGTGCGCGACATATACTTCGTCGCGTAACGATTATTGAATTTCTCAATCGAAAGAACCTCGCCGTCGTCATTGACAATAACCCCATAATGCGGGTCAATATAATCGTAATCTTGAATGTCATATTTATGGTTCGACGGCGATACAAAAATCGGGTTTAAGTAAATCACAGAAACCCCAAGTGAATTCAAATAGGGCAATTTGTCAATCACACCCCGCAAATCGCCACCATAGAAATTGCAAACATCCGAAACAGCCACTTCTTGATTAAAATTCTTAATCTGCCGCGCGGGCATACCCAAATATGTGTACTCATTATCTAAAACATCGTTAGAAGTATCGCCATTATAAAACCTGTCCACATAAATCTGGTACATAACAGCGCCTTTAGCCCACTCAGGCGTAGAAAACCCCGGAATTAAGCGGAAGTTGTAATTTTCATCAACCCAATCATAAATCCCACGCTTGTTATAGAAATACTGTCTATATTTATTTTCAAGCCTAAAATAATACCGCGTAATCTCCCTAACCGTTATAAACGCCTCATACCATTCAAAAACATCATCTGATTTACACAATACCATATCTATATCAAGACCATTGGTCACCAATACAACCCTAGAAAAATCAGAAACACCACAGCGCAACCGAACGCGAATCTTTTCGCCAACAGCCGCCTCGGGGTTACTCACATAATGCGCGGTTTCATCAGAAAAAACCGCGTCCAGATTAACAGAATCCTCCAAGAAGTCACAGACTATTCCCAAACGCCCAGCCCAGCCTAACTTCCCAAACGCTAAACCAACCGAAGCCCTTTCCATATAAAACCTCCTATTCACAGTTTAAATATAACACAAAATCTCAATACAAGCAAGAAATTTGAGTAAATGCGAGTAAAATTATACATTATACACAAAAGAATTAGGTTCTTTTATATCTATTCGCAAAAGGCGGTTCATTATACAAATAGTTGACGGAGTTCTTCCGCCAACTATCGTGTATGTTAAGGGTTTTGTGATTCGTATTTCGCCTTTATGTTCTGTATATGCTTTTCCTTCGTAGTAGAATCAACGTAGACAAGCGGTTTAAGTTGTTCCCCTATCCATATTACTTCTTCCGGGGTCAGAACGACTGAAAGAGAATCAATTAGTCTTGTTATTGACTGTTTAAGCTCATTGCGCTTTACAATAATAACATTGCCGTAATTTTCAGGAACCTTTTTCAACTCGCAACGCTCACTAAAGACTATGTAGGAGCGATAGATTTGCGCATTCACTCCGGATAGTATTCTCTGCAATGCCTTGATGTGACCTTGGTTCTGAAATATCGGGTTCGGAAACTCAACCTTTGTTGACTTGTTTAGCGATTGTGTCCAGCTCTTTCCTTTCTCACTTCCAAATATCCATCCTGAATAGTTTTTTGATTCAAAAACAAATATGCCTTTCTCATGAATCATAACCACATCCGCTTCTGTGGTTGTGCCGTCTTCTTTTGGGATATAGAGGTTACGTAGTATGTACTTCTTTCCTTGTAAGGCCTCTAAGATTTCGAAAATGAGCAACTCACCTCTTATGCCCTTGTAAGCGTTCATTTTGGAATTTAGATACTGGAGAAACATATAGATTGCAACAATAGCTATTACGTAAGGTATTAAGTTTAGCATACAATCCCCCTAAGATACTTTTATCCTTTCCTCTCCACAGGCGAGATAAGTAAAACAGCAAGATTTTTATAACACCAGGAGAAGTTACCTCCCGGTGTTAGCCTATTGATGTTATTGACTGAGATTACTCTTTTTGAACCTTTACGGGTTCACCATAAACCTCGCCGAATGTTTCAACGCGGATACTTGCGATTATCTCGGGCACAACGGGTTCGTTAATCGACACACCCTCGGGCGCGGGGCGGGGTATGGTTTTCACAGCCGCAATGCGCTCTATTTCTTCAAAGCCTTCGATAACCTTGCCGAAGCCCGTGTACTTACCATTCAAACGCGCGCAGGCTTCAGTAGAGAGCGCAAAGAAGAAGCAACTGCCGGAACTGTATCTTACGCCGTCGCCACCCATGCCGACAGTGCCTTTCTCGAATTTAATGTCGTTCTTATGGCCGTTCGCCTCAAACTCGCCTTCGAGTGAAAACTCACACTCGGGGTCGCCGTCAAATGATGTGGAACTCGGCTGAACAACCCAATCGTGCACAACGCGTTTGATTGCGCGGTTGTCGAACAACCCGCGGTTCGCTAACCATATGAAACTGGTCACGGCATTCGGGGCTTCGCTTGGGTAAAGCTCGATTACAACCTTGCTACCGTTTTCCATTGTCATTACCGCTACTGGATTTTGCATGTTAATCCCCCATATCGTAGTAATATAGAAAGCTAAGGTGCTCGCCGAAACGGGCGCCTTAGCTCGATTGTTGTTAGATTTGCTCTTGGAAATGCTCAATAGTCCATTGGTTTGGCAGTTGAGCGTTTTCCAGTTTCTTAGGCTCGGGGTAGGTTATGCCATGCGTGTCTACCCTAATTGTATCGATAATTTCGTCACTTATCGTTGTATGCATGGGATAACTCGGGTTAGGATGGACGTTAAAATCGCGGACAGGTAAGCTACCGATTCTGACAATCTCTTCAAGCCCACTTATTACTTTCCCGAACATGGGATAGTTGCCGTCAAGTTTATCGTGGTGAGCTAGCGGGAAGAAGAACTCGCCACCCGCGATACCGTTTTGATATCCATTTTCGCTCACCATTATAGAGATCAACGCATTCCAAAATTCCATCGCTCAAGCCATAGGCATACCCGTCGTGCACGACAACATTTGTGAATTTTGTCTTGAGCACCGAAGAA